>CACYDB010000163.1 GCA_902773035.1 uncultured Ruminococcus sp.
AGCTACGCAGGCTACGCTGTCCTTGCTGCCCTGAGTGTAGCGGCGGATGAAGCACATATCGCCGACTGACTTGTACTGACCCTTCTGCAGAGCCGGTACGGCGCGTCTGATCATATTGAGCTTTCTGACGTGCTGTGCGAGCGGATTGCTGAGCGTTGACTGAACAGTTCCGGAGGCGGAGTACTTACCGAAGCCTGAGGCTGTTACGCTACCCTCGAGCTTGTCGCCGAAGTAGGCGCGTCCTGTTGTTGAAAGCGGAGCTTTGGGGCCTACGTCGATAACCGCGCCCTTCATAAACTCGACCTCGGAGCCGTAGTAGATACACGGGATTCCGCGGAAGGTAAACATCAGGTTCATATTCTCCGCCCAAGCCTGTGTGCCGCCGATATAGCGAACCGTCTGGCAGAAGTTGGGAGAATAGTCATGTGAGTCAACATAGGTAACGTTCCATGTAGAATCGTTGAAGGCGTGGTCCTCGCCGAGAGCCGTGCCGTAAGCGCCGTTCGCGGTTTCAAAGTTCCAGTGCATTGTAAAGTCTATAACGCCTGTACCGTTTGCCTTGGAGTAATCGGGAGTATGATAGTTTGTGCCGCTGAGAACGGCGTTGGTGCTGCTTTCGGGAACCTTTTTCTCCTGATACTGACTGTAGTGAGCCATCGAGAGCTTGATGTTTCCGCCGTTGTGAGAAGAATCGGTAAACGGAGTTTTGCTGAAGTTACCTATCCACTTGCTGTCGGTTTCCTTCCATGTGTAGAACCACGGAGAGTCGGAAGCACCGCCCTCGTTGATATACTCGCTCCAGCGAGCGCAAACCTCGCCGAAAATAAAGAAGTTCTTGAACTTGCTGTAAACAGGGAAATAAGCGCTGTTGAGCGTCCAGCGGTTAATATGCTTTTCAGTATCAAGTCGGAATGCGTCAACGCCCATATCAACATATTGAGTATATGCCTTGTTGATATAATCCGCTACAGGCTGATTCTCTGTATTTGTATCGCGGCAGTCGCCCTCAATTGAACCTGTCTGCTCAGTTGACTGACCCCATCCCGCACTCTCGGGATCGTGATAATAGCCCTTTGAGTTATATTTAGGAGTTTTTGTCGCCTGCATTATATCAAGACGAGCCTGGAACTGATCGCCGGGCTTAAGACTAGCGTAATTCGGATAACCTGTCGCTATCTCGCTGCCGGGGATAATCTCCATACAATCCGCGGTCGCGAGATTCTTTTTATAATTCTTCTTGAACATCGGACAAAGATAGTTCTCGCCCCAGTTACCCGTATGGTTCCATACAACGTCCTGGATAATCTTCATACCCTTTTCGTGAGCCGCGTCAATCAAATCCTGATAGGTAGCTCCCGACGACTCATAACGCGGGTCAACCTCCGAGAAGTTAAGCGCGTGATAGCCGTGGTAATCGTAGCCCGAGGCGTTCTCAACTACGGGTGTGATCCAGATTGCCGAGAAGCCGAGCGCCTTGATGTAGTCGAGCTTCTGGATAAGTCCCTTGAAGTCGCCTCTCCAGGCGGGGTCGGAATCGGGGTTATTTGCCTCTGCATCATCCCAGCAGTGAACATTGTTCTTTTTATCGCCATCGTAGAAACGCGTCGTCATTACGAAGTAGATACTGTCCTCACGCATATCTCCGCGTTCCCATGAGCCTGCCTGAGCGGGATCCTTGGAAGTCCAGCGGCCGTTCTTGTACCACCACTCGCCTGTTTCGCGGGTGAGCTCGTCGGACTGTACGCCGTTGGCGATAAATAACATATTAATCTTGGTTACGTTACTGAAGGTGTACTTGAACCATTTGTTGCCCTGACTAGTCATAGCGGGACCCGGGTAAGAGGTCTCGATATTCTGAGGAAGGCTGTTCCAGTAATAAACCGTAGGCGTGCCGCTCTCGCAGTAGTAGTGAACCGTAATCGAGCTTGCTGAGGTTTTCTTTTTGCTGACCTCGGCGGCTGAGACGGAGGTTGTCACTACAGCGGCGCTGACAATAACAGCGAGCGCCAGAAGCGCGGCGATAAGCGTTTTAACACGTTTCATAAAATTCCTCCTAAAACTTCTAAATTCAATCCTAATCATAATAATTATACAATAAAAGAAACGCTCTAATTTTCTAATTAAGAAATTTAGAGCGTTGTGGCTGTAGAAGATAGGACGTATTTTTTGTACACAATGATAACGTAAATAGCTGATTATACAAGAAGCTTTCCCAGAGCCTCGGCAATTCCGTCATTATCACAATCAGCGGTAACATAATCAGCCTTTTCCCTGAGAGCTTCCTCGGCGTTGCCCATAGCGACTCCCATACCCGCCATCTCAATCATCGGCATATCGTTGAAGTGGTCTCCGAAGGCTATGACCTCGCTCATCGAGATACCCATATCCTTGCAGACCTTCTCTACCCCGAGACCCTTGTTGATACCCTTGGGCATAACCTCGAGGAACCACGGCGCCGAGAGATATATGTCGAGCTCCGCGCCGAATTTTTCTTTCAGAAGCTTTTCCGTAGAGATAAGCTCGTCGGGCTCACCCGCGAGAAGAAACTTATTGAGCTTCCAGTCTACAAAACGGGCTATATCGTCCACGGGGTTGAGCGGGATCCCGATAACGTCGGACTCGACATGAGTGTAGGCGTTGACCTTCCTGTCGCAGTAGCAGGTCGAGCCCTTGTGAACCATAGTCGTGATATTCGTCGGGCGGAGAACGTCATAAACGGGCTCGATGTATTTGCTGTCGAGGTAGGTCGAGGCGATCAGCTCGTCCTTACTGTTGAGCACCGCTCCGCCGTTGAAGCCAAGGTAGTAGCCGCCGTATTCAAATACATTCAGCGCCTCGGCAAAGGGCCTTACGCCGAAGGGCAGTCTGCCTGACGCCACGACGACCTTAACGCCGTTTTTCTGAGCGTCGAGCAGAGCCTCCTTTGTACGCGGAGTTATCTGTTTTTCGCGGTTGAGCAGAGTGTCGTCAATGTCAACCGCTATAAGCTTATATTTCATTTTACACCTCGATCTGAGAGAGCACCTGACCGACCTTATCGTGAATCACGAGGTCAGCCGCCTTATCCATAGGAGTCGGGTCGCGGTTGATGAGCACAAGATGACTGCCGTTGAAATACTGAACCATACCCGCCGCGGGATAAACGGTAAGGCTTGTGCCCGCGATGATAAGCTCGTCGGCATTTGCGATCGCGCTGATAGCTCCCTGAACGGTGTAGTTGTCGAGCCCTTCCTCATAGAGCACGACGTCGGGCTTGATCGTACCGCCGCAGTCGCAGAGAGGTACGAGCGTCGGGCTGTTCTTGACGTAAGCCGCGTCAAACTCCTTGTGACACTTCATACAGAAATTTCTGTGTACTGTGCCGTGGAGCTCATAGACCTTTTTGCTGCCTGCTTTCTGGTGCAGCCCGTCGATATTCTGAGTAACAACCGCCTTGAGCTTGCCCTTCTCTTCCATTTCGGCGAGCTTTTTGTGAGCGGCGTTGGGCTCGATGTCGAGCTCAAGCATTTTGTCCTTATAAAAGCGGTAGAACTCCTCGCACTTACGCATAAAAAACGTGTGACTGAGAATGGTTTCAGGCGGATAGTCGTACTTTTGGTTATAAAGTCCGTCAACACTGCGGAAGTCGGGAATACCGCTCTCAGTGCTAACTCCCGCGCCTCCGAAGAAAACGATGTTGTCGGAGCCGCTGATAATTTCCTGCAGCTGCTTGATTTTGTCCATAAAGAAGCCCCCTTACACTCATATCATACCACTACGGCGATATAATATCAAGCGTAAAAGGGCATTAAAACTAATCAAGCTCTACATATTTATAC
>CACYDB010000164.1 GCA_902773035.1 uncultured Ruminococcus sp.
GAAAAGCGGTTTAAATACAAAAGTTCGGACGCCTTGTACAGCTTTATGAGCTATTCGGATATTCATATCGACGAGTCGAAAACTCAGTTCTATAAATTCAGCGGGCTCCACTGGCAGAAGGCGCTTGAAACCGCTTCAAAGAGGAACGCGGATTTTATCGTTACGGCGGGAGATAACATCACCAACGCTGACGGTCCGGGCAAGGAATTCGACAAATTCCAGCAGATCCTCGCGGAGTCGCCGTTTGTAAATCCCGTTTACGAGGGCTCGGGAAATCACGAGCTCAGGACGGGAAATGTTGACGCTCAGCTCAGCACCTTTGTGACTGCGACGGGGCTCAACGGCGATAAATACACTATCGCGAAGAACAAGCCCTACTACACCGTTGAGGAGAAAAAAAGCGGCGATCTGTTCATCATAATGGCGCTGGAGTATAAGTACAATCCGCAGGAGGGCGACGAGTTTTCCGACGAACAGCTCGACTGGCTGGAGAAAACCTTAAAGGAAAACTACGGCAAAAATAAAAATATCTTCCTCATTCAGCACGCGCTGATCGAGGGCTGGGGCGCGGGCGACGACGAGAACGGCTACTATACCGTTCCGCTCAACACGGCGTTTGACAGCACCATCAGATTCCGCGATATTATCTCGTCATACCCGAAGCTTATCTGGATCTCGGGGCACACGCATATCGCGTTTAAATACGGCTACAACTACTCGAATATGAACGACACAGCCTGTCATACCGTTCACGACAGCTCGGTGTGCTGTCCGACAACTCTCAACTACTCAAGCCACAACCTCAGCTATTCGGCGGCTTCCGACGAGGAGAAAATCGACTTTACCGAGGGCTATTATACTCAGGTTTTCGCGGACGAGGTCGTGTTTTACGGCGAGAACCTTTATCACGACAAAATCTATCCCTCAGCCTGCTATGTTATGGAGAGCTGCAGGGAGAGCACACAAAGGGCTGTGAGCGCTGAGAAGGCGGAGGGCTTCACTCTGCCTACTGCCGACGACCTTATTGTTCTTGCCGAGAGGTGCGTTGAGCTGCCCAAGAGCTTTACGTATAAGAACATCAATGACGAGGATATGAAAAAGCTGCGCGAGCTGTGCGGAGATTTTCTGGAGGAGATGTACAGCTTCTCGTCCTACGACGATTATCAGGCGCTCAAGAAGGCGTATTATAATAAAAACGCGACGTACAGGGAGCTGTGCGAGGCGTATGTCGCCGCGCTGCCTCATACGCGCGAGGGAATAGTCAAGGTCTACTTTACGAACTCTAAGGACTGGAAACAGCCCTGCGCCAAGCTGAGCTCGGCTAAGAATAAGGACGGCGACAGCGTGACTATGGTACGCGTCGGCAAGGGTAGCGACGGTCACGATATCTACAGCATTGAGGTCAACTGTCACCGCTACAGCACGATTGTGTTCAACGACGGTACGGACGACAAGGCCTCAGAGCCTCAGACGCTCTCGGGCGAGGATAACAGGCTGTTTGTGCTCAACGGCAGCGACCCGAGCTCGCCGTATTACTGCTACGTCAGGGATTACGAGGGCGTGAAGGCGGAATAGTCTACAGTTACGGGATAAATTCCACGGATGATTCATTTGATTTAATGCTCGCGTATGGTAAAATCAAGCCGAGGTGAGATAATGGACGCTAAGAAAACAGGACAGTTTATCTGCAAGCTCAGAAAAGAAAAGAATCTCACTCAGGCGGCGTTGGCTGAAAGGCTGAGTATCAGTAACCGTACCGTTTCAAAATGGGAAAACGGCGACGGTATGCCCGATATTTCCACTCTGCCTGAGCTCGCGGGAGCTCTGGGCGTGAGCGTTGACGAGCTTTTGGACGGTCAGAGGGATGAAAAACGAGCGGATATCAAGGTTGAGGAAATCGCGAGCCGCGACAACCTTGACAACATCTTTTTGATTTCGTACATCGCCGCGCTGTTTATCGGAATTTTCGCGGCTGTGCTCGGAGGAGCTACGGAGATCTATTCACTGTGCTTCTTCAAGGTGCTTTTCTATACGCACTGGGAGGTTATGTTCGCGGCGATTTCGCTTTTCGCGGTGATACTGAGCGGACTTATCTTCTCGATCGGGGCGGCGAGACTGTCGGTTTCGTATTCGCCGTCTGAGGTAAAAAAGAAAATCAGCCGTAAAGTGTGGCTGCTTTCGCTGATTCTCGGGATTTTTCCGCTGACGTTTTTACTGAGGGCGGTAAACTGGGTTTTTGGGATTTTTCACGTTCCGTTTACGTCGCTTGCGCTGCTCATTCCGATGACGCTCGGATATGTTTTCGCGTTCTTTCTGCTTTACCGAAAATTCGCCGTAAAGGGTTGATTTTATGAATTTCTTTGTAATTATCGCGCTGTTGATTAGCTTTTTCTTCCCTGCAAGCGCCGGGGACACACTGTTTATGACATCGGTTTCTCCCGATAACGCCTATGTTATCCGCGCCTATGTCGGCGACGGCGGAGGAGGAGCTACGGTTGCCAATCATGTGAGGTGTAACTTAGAGGACGTGAGGGAGCACTCGTTCAGAGATATTTATTATCAGTACGATCAGGAGCGCGTCGATATCAAGTGGATCGACGGCAGGACGGTTAATATTTCGGGAAAGGTGCTTGACGTAACAAGGGACAGCTATGATTCGCGCGACGAGGATGATTTGGAATACTGGGAAAACTATTGGGAAATAGATTAAGCTTTTATTTGTGGTTTTATTTGACAGGAGAGCAAAAAGGAGTTAGAATAACATAAAGGAGTGATACTATGGTTAAAATCACAGCGGGAATCGACGGGATGATGTGCAATATGTGCGAGGCGCATATGAACGACGCTGTCAGAAACAGCTTTAAGGTCAAGAAGGTCAGCTCGTCGCATACGGATAAACGCTCGGTTATCATCGCAAAGGAGGATATCCCCGAGGATAAGCTCAGGGAGGTCGTTGAGAAAACGGGCTATAAGCTGAC
>CACYDB010000165.1 GCA_902773035.1 uncultured Ruminococcus sp.
AGGCGAGGAGAACAGAGCCGTTCGATTTGTAGCGGCGCTCAACAACGAGGTCGTTCAGGACGCCGATGACTACGGCTTTATCGCGGTAGTCGGCGACGATATGGACGACGCCAGAGCGAATATCGAGGATGTAACTCTCGAAAACGCTCCGAAGAAAAACATCTTTACCTGCAAGGGCACGAATAACTCCGTCAGCGGAGATTACGGAAAGTACGCTTCCGAAAAGGGCTATAAGTACATCACCTTCGCGATCAACAACATCAGGGATATGGGCGTCGCGGTTATGTTCTATCTCAAGGACAAGAACGGCAACGTTTTCTACGCGCCTTATACAAACAACGGCGGCGCGACCTATACCAACTGCGCGGTAGACTGGACGGCTCTTATAACCGACAGTAATTCATAAAAGCGGATTCAGCGGAGGCAGAGATGTCTCCGCTTTTATTGTCAATATTTCACACATTTCAGCGCTTTAAAGCTTTTATGCTTTAAAGCTTTAGTGATTTAAACCAAAAAAGTTGCCTCATTTCCGTTAAATATCACAATTGACTTGCGATTTTGGTTGCGGTATAATTATATAGAAATATACTTACGCTCCGATAGAGTCGGGGCTTTTCTGTTGTAAAACTATCGAATGGAACAATTAAGGAGAATGAAAATGCCAATCACAGAACTACTTTCGAGAAACGCGACATATTTTAAGGACGAGGTCGCGCTTGTGGAGATCAATCCCGACGTCAAGGGTATCCCGCGCGTAACGTGGCGCGAGTATTCGCTCATTGAGTCGGACCGCAACGGAGCTTTCAGAAAACAGCTCACCTGGGGCGAGTTTGACGTTCACGCCAACCGCTTCGCAAACCTTCTGCTCACACGCGGTATCAAGAAGGGCGATAAGGTCGCCATACTTCTTATGAACTGCCTCGAGTGGCTTCCCGTATACTTCGGTATCTTAAAGGCGGGCGCTGTAGCGGTTCCGCTCAACTTCCGCTATACAGCCGATGAAATCAAGTATTGTCTCGAAAAATCCGACTCCGACGCGCTTGTGTTCGGACCTGAGTTTATCGGACGCGTCGAGCAGATCCTCGACACCGTTCCCAAGGTCAAGAACAGCTTTTACGTAGGCGACAACTGCCCGAGCTTCGCTGACAGCTACGACAAAATGATCGTTCACTGCTCCTCGCAGGCTCCGAGCGTTTATATCACCGATGACGACGACGGCGCGATTTACTTCTCGTCGGGCACAACGGGCTTCCCGAAGGCTATCCTTCACGCTCACCGCAGCCTTACTCATTCCGCGAAGGTCGAGCAGGCTCATCATCATCAGACAAAGGACGACGTATTCCTCTGTATTCCGCCGCTCTATCATACGGGCGCGAAAATGCACTGGTTCGGAAGCCTTTACTCAGGCAGCAAGGCTGTACTCCTGCGCGGCGTAAGTCCCGAGTGGATCATCCGCTGTGTAAGCGAGGAGAGATGTACTATAGTATGGCTGCTCGTTCCGTGGGCTCAGGATATTCTCGACGCCATCGAGAGCGGCAAAATCGACCTCGATAAATACGAGCTGAGCCAGTGGAGGCTTATGCACATCGGCGCTCAGCCTGTACCCCCGACGCTCATCAAGCGCTGGAAGGCTGTGTTCCCGAACCACGATTACGATACAAACTACGGACTCAGCGAGTCCATAGGTCCCGGCTGCGTACACCTCGGCATTGAGAATACGCACAAGGTCGGCGCGATCGGTATCCCCGGTTACGGCTGGGAGGTCAAGATCGTAGACCCTGACAGAAACGAGGTCAAGGACGGAGTCGGCGAGCTCGCGGTCAAGGGTCCCGGCGTGATGAAGTGCTACTACAAGGACGTCAAGGCTACAGAGGAGGTTCTCGACGACGAGGGCTGGCTCTACACGGGCGATATGGCGGAGCGCGACGAGGACGGCTTTATCTACCTCGTTGACAGAAAGAAGGACGTAATCATCACGGGCGGCGAGAATCTCTATCCCGTTCAGATCGAGGACTTCCTGCGCTCCAACAACGCTATCAAGGACGTTGCCGTAATCGGACTTCCCGACCAGCGTCTCGGCGAAATCGCCGCCGCTATCATCGAGGTCAAGGAGGGCTGCGAGCTTTCCGAGAGCGAGGTCAACGACTTCTGTATGGAGCTTCCGCGCTACAAGAGACCGCGTAAGATCATATTCGCCGACGTTCCGCGTAACCCGACGGGTAAAATCGAAAAGCCTGTTCTGCGTAAAAAGTACTGCGGCGAGAGCGTAGTCGCTCAGCAGAACGAAATCAAGCTGTAAATAACCCAGTCGTTTTCACGACTGAAGGGAGGATATATTAAATGTTTTTAAAAATCTTAATGCTGGTGCTGTTCTTCGGCGTTATGGTAGGCGTAGGCGTCTACTGCCGCAAGCACGCGACAGACGTAAACGGCTTCGTCCTCGGCGGCCGCAGCGTAGGCCCCTGGCTTACGGCGTTCGCTTACGGAACCTCGTACTTTTCCGCGGTTATCTTTATCGGTTACGCGGGTCAGTTCGGCTGGAAGTACGGAATCGCTTCAACGTGGATCGGTATCGGCAACGCGCTTATAGGCTCGTTCTTGGCGTGGGCTATTCTCGGCAGAAGAACCAGAATTATGACCCAGCACCTCGACTCGTCCACAATGCCCGAGTTCTTCGGTAAGCGCTTCGGCAGCAAGGGACTCAAGGTAGGCGCGTCGATCATCGTGTTTATTTTCCTTATTCCGTACACCGCTTCTCTGTACAACGGACTTTCGCGTCTGTTTGAGATGGCGTTCGGTATTCCTTATATCTACTGCATTATCGCGATGTCGGTGCTCACGGGTATCTACGTAATCGCGGGCGGATATATGGCTACCGCTATCAACGACTTTATCCAGGGTATCATTATGATATTCGGTATCATCGCGGTAATCGCGGCTGTGCTTATGAGCAAGGGCGGCTTTATGGCGGCTCTCGAGGGACTGGCTAAGGTCAGCGATCCCGCGGTTTCTCAGGCTCCGGGAGCGTTCAACTCCTTCTTCGGACCCGATCCGTTCAACCTGCTCGGCGTTGTTATCCTTACATCTCTCGGTACGTGGGGACTTCCGCAAATGGTTCAGAAGTTTTACGCTATCAAGCACGAGAAGGATATCCGCAAGGGTATGGTCATCTCAACCATCTTCGCGTTTATTGTAGCGGGCGGCTGTTACTTCCTCGGAGGCTTCGGCAGACTCTTCAACGTTGACGTTGAGGCGGTCGGCTTTGACGCAATCATCCCGACAATGCTCTCAAGCCTGCCCGACATCCTTATCGCAATCGTTGTGATCCTTGTGCTCTCGGCGTCAATGTCAACTCTTTCATCTCTCGTTATCGCTTCGAGCTCGACTCTTACGATCGACTTGCTCAAGGGCAACATCATCAAGAAGATGAACGAGAAGAAGGAAGTTCTCCTTATCAGGATCTTCATCGTTGTATTCATCGCTATCTCGGCGTTTATCGCGATTTATCAGACTCAGAGCCAGAATGAGAGCGTTAAGTTCATCGCTCAGCTTATGGGCGTTTCGTGGGGAGCTCTCGCGGGAGCGTTCCTTGCTCCGTTCCTCTACGGTCTGTACTGGAAAAAGACAACAAAGATTGCCTGCTGGGTAAGCTTCATTTTCGGAGCCGGAATTATGGTTCTTAACCTGTTCTTCCGCTCAAGCTTCCCCGTAATTTTGCAGTCACCCATCAACTGCGGCGCGTTCGCAATGCTCGCGGGTCTGATTATCGTTCCGGTTGTCAGCCTGCTTACTCCGAAGCCCGAAAAGAAATTGGTTGAGGACGCCTTTGCCTGCTACGACAAGCAGGTTCCCGCAAAACAGAAAAACTCACTGGATTAATTATTTATTCAAAACAAATCGGCTGTCATCCCAAGCACAAGCAAAGGATGACAGCCTTTTTTATCTGTTTATCTGTTTCTTTCCCGCGTTTTTGAAAATCACGCGGTAAATCCTGCCAGCGTCGTACCATGTGCGGAAGTGCGAGGGATTGTCATCATCGTAGTAAACAGACAGAATCCGCACTTCCTTTATCGGG
>CACYDB010000166.1 GCA_902773035.1 uncultured Ruminococcus sp.
ATTCGCTAAAGCCGATTTCCTCGGGAATCCGCGACCTCGACCTCGTCATTACGGGACTTAACCGCTCAGACCTTATTCTTCTGGCGGCTCGACCGGGTATGGGTAAAACGAGCTTTGCGCTCAACATCGCCCGTAATGTCGCTCAGTCGTCTAAAAAGACAGTCGCGTTCTTCTCGCTGGAAATGACGAAGGAACAGCTCGCCTCACGTCTGATGTCCACGGAAGCGCTTGTTCAGGGTACAAAGCTGAGGACAGGCAAGCTTATGGACGAGGAATGGCAGAGACTTGTATCAGCGGGCGACGTGCTCTCTCAGTGTGAGTTCTATCTTGACGATACTCCGGGCATTACGGTTGCCGAAATCAAGTCAAAGCTCAGGCGGCTTCGCAGTATAGATCTTGTCGTAATCGACTACCTCCAGCTTATGACAAGCGGACGCAGAATTGACAATCGTGTTCAGGAGGTTTCCGAGATCACGCGAAACTTAAAAATACTCGCCAAGGAAATCAACGTGCCTGTTATCTGTCTTTCACAGTTAAATCGTGCCGCTGAAGCCAGACAGGATCACCGTCCCTTACTGTCCGACCTGCGTGAATCGGGTTCGATCGAGCAGGACGCGGATATTATCCTTTTCCTTTACCGCGAGGGCTATTACGACAAGGGCAACGATAACGCCGAGGAAGGTCCCTCCGCTCAGGCTGACCAGAACAGCGGCGAGTGTATTGTAGCCAAAAACCGTCACGGTGAGACTACAACCGTCAAGCTTCACTGGCAGGGCGAGTTTATGCGCTTTACTTCTATTGACCGCAACCATGAGTGATTTCAGACATTTGGTACATAAGGCGGTATCCGATCATAATATGCTAAGCCCCTCGGACAGCGTGCTCATAGCGCTCTCGGGCGGAGCGGATTCGGTATCGCTTCTACATATTTTATCTAAAATGAGAGAGGAGCTTTCTCTCAATCTATACGCCGCTCACCTCAACCATAATCTCAGAGGAGAGGAAGCGGTAAGAGATGAGAGCTTCTGCAAAATTCTTTGTAAGAATTATAATGTTGAGCTGTTCATCAAAAGCGTTGATATCAAAACGCTTTCCGAGCAGGAAAAAAAAAGCGCCGAGCTATGCGGCAGGCTTGAACGTTACAAGTTCTTTGACGAGCTATCCGTCAAGCTGAACGCAAAAATCGCTACGGCTCATACAGCCTCAGACAACGCCGAGACAGTTATCTTCAACCTGATTCGCGGCGCGGGACTAAAGGGTATGACGGGAATCGCTCCCGTCAGGGAAAACATAATCCGACCGCTGATTTATGTGACGCGCGCCGAGGTTGAAGCCTACTGCGCGGAGAATAAGCTCGATTTTGTTACCGACAGCACCAACCTTTCCGACGATTACACGCGCAACAAAATCCGCCATAATATCGTCACCGCCTGCCGTGAGATAAACCCCGGCTTTGAGAAGAACATTACCAATAACAGTTCGGTTATGAGGGATATTAATTCTTTTTTAGAATTAAAAACCTCGAAGCTTGAAACAGAGCTCAAGACCGATAAAGGTTATTCCTGTGATAAAATCGACTCCTTGCCCGACGGCTTGCGTAATGAGTTTCTCAAATTTCTTTTAGAGAAAAATAACATCGAAACCGATTTTAAAACAATCAAACTTTTATCTCAGACAATCAAAAACCGCTCAAGGATTGACATTAATAACAGCGTGACAGCCGATTGCAAGCAGGGCTTCCTGAGATTTATCAGAACAGGGGAGAAGGATAAATTTTCTCCAAGGGAATTAAAATCGGATGTTGAGTTTATATACAGCGGCAAGAAATATTCTTTTTCGGGATTAAAACCAACTGACCGCATTATTCTGATCCGAACAAGATTGTCCGGAGACAGTTTTACTTTTACAGACAGAAAAGTCACAAAATCTCTTAAAAAGCTTTTTATAGAAGAAAAAATCCCGCGTGAAAATCGCGACAGCCTCATTCTCGCCGCCGACGGAAACACTGTTCTGTGGCTGGAGGGCTTCGGATTTTCAAAGCAGGGGAAAGGGCTTTTTAAAGTAAGGATAGAAAGGGAACAGATATGAACAAGGATTTGGAAAAAATTCTCGTAAGCGAAGAGGAAATCGCCTCTATCGTCAATCGCCTCGCGGGTGAAATCGAGAGAGATTACAAGGACAAGGACTGGCTTATGGTCGGAGTACTCAAGGGCAGCGTGCTCTTTATGGCTGATTTGATGAAGGCTATCAAAAGCGACTTTAAAATTGACTTTGTCGTCGTATCCTCCTACGCTGACGGTACCGAAAGCACAGGCAGAGTCAACGTTATCAAGGATATTTCACAGTCGATCGTCGGCAAGGACTTGCTTATTGTCGAGGACATTATCGACTCGGGCAATACGTTGAACTTCCTTGTAAAGTATTTCCTCGCCAAAGGCGCTAACTCAGTCAAGATGGTAACGCTCTTTGACAAGCCTGATAGACGCAAGGTAGACGTTCCCGTTCAGTATGTTGGCAAGGTTATTCCCGACGCGTTCATCGTCGGCTATGGTCTTGATTACGCAGAAAAATACCGCACATTACCTTATGTTGGTATTTTGAAACCTGAAGTTTATTCATAATTTCAATTGAAGATACAATACTATATTAAGGAGTGAAAAGGTATTGGATAATAAGAAAAAAACACGCAATCTGCTCCTCTATATCGGTATTCCGATTGTTGTAATATTACTCATTACTTTCCTGTTCAACACACAGCAGAGGACAGATACCACCAAAACCTCAGAGCTTGTCTCGTATTTCGAGAAGGGTCAGGTTAAGGATTATCAGCTCAATTACGGTACGGGCGCGATCAAAATCACGCTCAACGACAGTAAGAAAACCGTGGTTAACGGCACTATCGCCGATCCCGAGGAATTCCGCCAGGACATCAAGGAGTATGTGCCCAAAAACAAGGGTATGACATACGACCTAGTCCGTAAATCCGACAATTCATTCTTGATGAATATTTTGCCGACGATAATCACCTTTATTTTGCTGATAGCGTTCTGGCTGTTTATTATGCGTCGAATGGGCGCGGGCGGACTCGGCGGAAAAGAGATGAGCTTCGGCAAGGCGAAAATCAAGAATACAAACGACGAAAAGCGTAAGACGACCTTCGAGGACGTCGCGGGCGCTGACGAGGAGAAGGAGGAGCTTGAGGAAATCGTTGAATTTCTCAAAACTCCCGAAAAGTTTAACACTCTCGGCGCGCGTATTCCCAAGGGCGTACTTCTTGTAGGACCTCCGGGAACAGGTAAAACACTTCTCGCGAGAGCCGTAGCGGGTGAGGCGGGAGTACCGTTCTTCTCGATTTCAGGCTCAGACTTTGTAGAAATGTTCGTCGGTGTCGGCGCGTCAAGAGTACGTGACTTATTCGACCAGGCTAAGAAAAACTCGCCGTGTATTGTGTTTATCGACGAGATTGACGCCGTAGGACGTCAGCGCGGAGCAGGTCTCGGCGGCGGCCACGATGAGCGTGAGCAGACTCTTAACCAGCTTCTTGTTGAGATGGACGGCTTCGGAGCAAATGAGGGCGTAATTATGATTGCCGCCACAAACCGTCCCGACATTCTCGATCCCGCGCTTATGCGTCCGGGACGCTTTGACCGTCAGGTAATCGTAAGCTATCCCGACATCAACGGCCGTGAGGCTATCCTCAAGGTTCAC
>CACYDB010000167.1 GCA_902773035.1 uncultured Ruminococcus sp.
AGCCTGCCTGCATAAGCGCGCAAACGCCGCCGCAAAGAACAGCCTGCTCGCCGAAGAGGTCAGTCTCTGTCTCAGTTCTGAATGTAGTCTCGAGGATACCGGCTCTTGCGCCGCCGATGCCTGCGCCGTAAGCGAGAGCCATATCGAGAGCCTTGCCTGTGGCGTCCTGATATACAGCTACGAGGCAGGGAGTACCCTTGCCAGCCTGATACTCTGAACGTACTGTGTGACCGGGAGCCTTGGGCGCGATCATTGTAACGTCAACGTCTGCGGGAGGTACGATCTGACCGAAGTGGATGTTGAAGCCGTGAGCGAACATAAGCATATTGCCTGCTTCAAGGTTCGGAGCGATGTCCTCTTTGTAGAGCTTAGCCTGCTTCTCGTCGTTGATAAGGATCATAATGATGTCAGCCTTCTTGGAAGCCTCAGCCGCTGTGTAAACGTCGAAGCCCTGCTCCTCAGCTCTCTTCCATGAGCGTGAGCCCTCGTAAAGACCGATGATAACGTTGCAGCCTGACTCCTTGAGGTTGAGCGCGTGAGCGTGACCCTGGCTGCCGTAGCCGATGATTGCGATTGTCTTGCCCTCTAAGAGAGAAAGGTTGCAATCAGCCTGATAGAAAATTTTTGCGTTTGACATTTTGATTTCCTCCTTGTGAAAATCTTTATAAAAAATAATAATATATTTGATGATTGAGGATTGGGAACTGAAAATCAATTCTCAATTCTCAATTCTCAACTTACTGAGTTTTTGCCCTTGTCGATAGCTACAGTGCCCGTGCGGACGATCTCTCTGATGCCGTAGGGCTTGACTAAATCGGTGAGGGTTGCGATTTTGTCGGTAGTGTCGCAGAATTCGAGAGTGATAGTGCTTGCCGCGACGTCCACGACCTTCGCGCCCATAAGCTCGGCGATCTTGATGATCTCAAATCGCTTTGCGGCGGGGGAGTGGACCTTTATAAGACACAGCTCGCGGCTGATAAATTCGCCGTCCACAAGCCTCTTTACCTTGATAACGGGTATGAGCTTGTTGAGCTGTTTTTCAAGCTGTTCAACGACGTACTCGTCACCGTCGGCGACGATTGTAATTCTCGAAACCGTCGGGTCAGAGGTCACTCCTACGGCGAGGGAGTCAATGTTAAACCCTCTGCGCGAGAAGAGTCCCGAGATTTTGGACAGTACGCCTGCCTGGTTTTCAACCAGGACCGATAATGTATATTTCATATAATCAACTTGCTTTCTATAAGATGGACGGTGTGTCGGGGTGAACCCTGCACACAAGTACAAACGGCTTGTCGTTCTCGACGATTTTGCCGATATATTTTTCGGCGTCCTCATTAGAGCTTACCTCGGCGCTGTCGATGCCGTAAGCCTTCGCGAGAGCCACGATGTCGGGCTTATCGTTGAGGATAGTAGCCGAGTGACGCTTGTTGTACATATTGTCCTGCAGCTCTCTGACCATTCCGAGACGGTAGTTGCGCATAACGATGATCTTGATGTTGAGGTCGTTCTGGACAATTGTGGACAGCTCGTTAAGGCTCATCTGGAAGCTGCCGTCGCCGCAGACTACTACGACGTCGCGCTTGCTGAGTCCGAGCTTAGCGCCGATCGCCGCGGGGATCGAGTAACCCATTGTACCCATTCCGCCCGTGGTGAAGAAGCGTCCCTCACGGATCTTGAAGTTATTCGCGCACCAAATCTGGTTCTGACCTACGTCGGCGCAGAGTATAGCCTTGCGCTTGAGCATTGAGCTTAATTTGCCGATAAGAGTTCTCGGCTCAACATAGCCCTCAAAGGTCGAGATCTTGTTCTGATAGTGAGCCTTTAAGTCCTTGACCTCGGCGTCCCACTCATCTTCGATCTTATAACCCTCGATGTTCTCAATCAATCCGCGCAGTACGTTATTCATATCGCCGACGATCGGTACGTCTACAATAACGTTCTTGCCGATTTCGGCGGGGTCGATATCTATATGTATGATCTTTGTGCGTTCACTCATCTGGTCGGGAGCGGCAATCGCTCTGTCGCCCAGTCTCGCGCCGCATACAATGGCGAGATCAGTCTCGTGGAGAGCTTTGTTGGCGCAGCGTCTGCCGTGAGTTCCGAGCATACCGAGGTAGAGGGGATGCTCGCTGGGCATAACGCCGATTCCCATCATCGTTGAGAGAACGGGGATCTGAGTAATCTCGGCAAACTTCTGGAGTTTAAGCTTCGCGCCTGAGCTGAGTACGCCGCCGCCGGATACGATGATCGGTCTTTTGGACTGCTTGATCATCTCCACAGCCTTTTTGACCTGAATGGTGTGACCTTTGGTATTGGGCTTGTAGCCGCGGATGTTGACGCTCTCAGGGTAGGAGAAGCTCTCTATCATATTTGTCTGCATATCCATCGGAATGTCAATAAGCACAGGACCCGGACGACCTGTGGAGGCGATATGGAACGCTTCCTTGAAAATCCTCGGGATATCCTCAGTCCTTGAGACGAGGTAGCTGTGCTTGGTGAACGGTTCGCAGGCACCCGTAATGTCAGCCTCCTGGAAAACGTCGCGGCCGAGGAGGTCGGACTTGACCTGACCTGTGATCGCGATAATCGGAATAGAGTCGCAGTAGGCTGTGGCGATACCTGTGATAAGGTTGGTTGCTCCGGGACCGGAGGTCGCCACACATACGCCGGGCTTCATACTTGCGCGCGCGTAACCGCTCGCCGCGTGAGCGGCGTTCTGCTCCTGACGCACGAGGATATGCTTTATATCTGAGTCATATAATGAGTCGTAAAACGGACAAATGGTAGCGCCCGGATATCCGAACACTGTATCAACGCCCTCAGCCTGAAGGCATTTTACCATAATATCTGCTCCGCTGATCATATAATTTCCACCTTTTTAGTAAGTTCCGCAATTAAAGTTTATTATAGTACAAATCAGTCGAATTGTAAAGAGTTTTTCTTAAATTGTGCCCCGTTAAGCCTTCTGACGCGTTCTTTTATCCCTTAAATGTGAAAAAAGGCCGCCGCGTTTTATCCGCGACAGCCTTGTAAAGCCTTATTATTGGAAAATACTGTAGATGTTCGTAACTAAGAAATCTGAGCTCTGGTTAACGATTTTCGCCGCGTGAGAAGCCTTGTTAACTCCGTAGCAGCCGACTTTGATTCCGTAGGAATGAGCTAAGTCGATCAGCGCCTTGTCAAGATAGTCGTTGCGCTGCATAATCAGGGTTTTCATCGAGTGTCTGCCCATATACAAAATCGACTCGTGGATCTGCTGCCAGCTTGTAGCGTAGATCAGATAACCTTTGCCGCCGTTTAGGTATGTGTCGATACGCTCGGCGCAGGAGCTGTAGCCTGAGAATACGACTGTCTTTGAGCTCATATTGTACTTTTTGAGCCAGCCGTCGATTTTCTTGATAGCCTTGTTACTTGTCTTGATATCCTTTGTATGCAGGTAAAGCTTCATTCCGAGCTTTGAGGCGTACTTAATAACCTGCTCAACGGTCGGGATATACTGAGTAGCGTATTTGTCAACGTTACTGCCCTGAATGATCGGATATTTCTTTACATTCTTAGCCTTGATTTTGCGTATATCGAGCTTCGGGTGACCGCAGCTTGTCATATACAGATCGTGATATACGAGCAAATCTCCGTTCTTTGTTTCCCAGTAGTCGCACTCAAAGGAGTCGTAGCCGCATTTTTGCGCCTTTTTAAAGGACGCCTTGGTTGACTCGGGAGCCAGATCCATAGCTCCGCGGTGTCCGATAACCTCAACCTTCTTTGTTTTTACGGAGGATGTTTTAAACGAAACCGTATTGCCGCCGCTGTTTTTGTAGGGGAGAACGGACAGCTTGTAGGAGTGGTTAAAGTTTAGTCCCTTGATATTTGACTTTGAAATAATGACGCTGTTGGTAGTCAGATACTTGACGCGGAAAAGGTTGCTTTTATTGCCGACCTGCTGGATTTTGAAGTTGTATCCGCTGATGTCGGAAACCTTCGACCAGCTGACCTTGAGATTTAGGTTAGAGTCCCACTTGGCGCGGATCTCGGGCTTTGTGTAAACCTCCACCCTGCTCGACCAGTAGCTCTTGGCGGTTATGCCGCCGACTGTGATGTAGGACTGAGCCTCTACCTGATAGAGCTTGCCCGCCTTTAGCGTTACGGAAGCTTCGTTGCTGTCCGTTACTCCGACGCTCTTTGATTCTATCAGCTTGCCTTCGTAGGAATAAAGCCTGTAGTTGAAGCCGCTGACCCAGTTGTTGCTCCTGAAAACAAGAGTATTGTTGCTGACAGTGGGCGTGTAGGTCATAAAAGGCTTGACCTTGGGACAGTAGAGATAGGCGCGCTTGCTAACGTTTTTGATCTGCGACTCAGCCTTGAAGCCTGAGATTTTTCTGACGGGAACTACTATCAGCGCCGCGTTGACCTGCTTGTATGACGAGGAGCTCAGAGCGGGGATAGAGACCGTTTTCTTTGTCTTTGTTGTCGAGGCGAGGCGTTTGTAGCTCGCCGAGCCGTTCTTTAAGATGTTTTTCTGATAAATCTTGTATCCTGCGGCTCCTGATGAAGCGCTCCATTCAAGCTTAACCTTGCGGTTGCCGAAGCCTGTCTGACGGACGTTTACGTCGGCGCAGCAGGTTGTTACAGTCTTGGGCGACGACCATTTTCCGACGGTCTTGCCGTTGCGTGAGCGGATAATAACGCTGTAGTTCCTGCCGGGCTGAAGCTTATTCGCTACGGTAAGCGTTGTGCTTTTTATCTTTTTGTAGGCGATTGTTGAGCTTGCTCCGACGATTTTAATGTCATAGCTTATCTTCTTGGACGAAAGCTTGCTCCAGGAATTTGACCACTTGATTTTAATACCTGATTTGGCGGCGGCAATCTGAGTAATTGAGGTAATATCGCCTACCGCGAACGCCGTAATATCGAATGTACAGAAAAGAGTTGCAAAGAGAACTAAGCAAAGTATTACAGACGTAATTTTCTTCATTTTTTCACTTCCTTCAAAACCTATACCCTGTTATTATACCCTTTTTCACATAAAAAAGCAAGTGAGGAGAGAATCAACAATTAACAATTAAAGGTCAACATTTTTCGATAATTTTGGTTGAGAATTGCTTGAACGGTGAAAAAAAGGGCAGACCGTTAAGTCCGCCCGATATAGTCAGCTTCGTAAAATTCTCATAGCGTAGAGCACGCAAATCAGACATACTCCCGTGTCCGCGAGTACGGACATCCATATCGCCGCCAGTCCGAAGAATGCCAGAATTACGACGAGCGCCTTGACAGTAAGCGCGAAGGCTAAGTTTATCTTGCAGGTTCTCACAACCTTTTTCGCGATTTTGAACGCCTTCGGCAGAGCCTTCAGATTGCCCGAGGTCAGTACCGCGTCTGATGAAGCAATCGCCGCGTCGCTGCCGAGTCCCATAGCGAAGCCGCAGTCGGAGGCGGCGATTACAGGCGCGTCATTGATTCCGTCGCCTACAAAGCATACCGCCTTGCTCTTGTTTTTCAAAGCCTTGATTTCGTTGAGCTTATCCTCGGGGAGAAGTCCCGCGCGGCTCTCGATTCCAAGCTTTTCCGCGACAGGCGCGCAATTTGCGGCGTTATCGCCCGTGAGCATAAGCAGCTTGTTAACGCCGAAGCTTTTGAGCTTTTTGATTACAGAATCGGCTTCGGGACGAATCTTGTCGCTGATTACAAAGCCCGCCGCCTTTTCACCGTCAATCATAAGCGCGATTTCGTTATCGCGTGACTCACAGCTTATTATTTTGCCGTCATATACGGCTCTCACTCCGTGACCCGCCTGCTCACTGTAGTCGCTCATTTCAAGCGTTTTGCCGCTGTAGCTGTCAACGATCGCTTTTGCTATAGGGTGAGAGGAGTGCTTCTCGACCGACGCCGCGAGAGCGTGGACCTCATCCTCTGTATAATTCTTATAAAGAATAATCTTATCAAGTACAGGCTTACCCTCGGTAACAGTTCCCGTCTTATCAAAGGCTATCGCGTCAGCCTTAGCGAGAGCTTCAAGGTATCTTCCGCCCTTGATCAGCACGCCCGACCTTGACGCCGCGCCGATTCCCGAGTAGTAGGCGAGAGGAATTGAAATAACGATCGCGCAGGGGCAGGACGCTACAAGACATACAAGCCCGCGGTAGATCCAGCTGAGTATATCTCCGACGAAGATCGGCGGAATAAACGCTATCATAAGTGAAATTACTATAACGACAGGCGTGTATACGCGCGCGAAGCGTGTAATAAGCTTCTCGCCGTCGCTCTTATTTACAGACGCGTCCTCAACGAGCTTGATAATTCTACTCGCGGCGCTGTCGCGACTTACCTTAGTAGTCTCAGCTTTCAGGAGGCTTTCACCGTTGAGCATTCCGCTGAGAAGCCGCGAGCCCTTTTCGCAGTCAACGGGCATACTTTCACCCGTGAGCGCGGAGGCGTCAACGCTTGACTTGCCTTCGGTGACAACGCAGTCGAGCGGTATTCTCTCAAAGGGCTTGATAATGATTTGACTGCCCACTTCAACATCCTCGGCTCTTACTGTCTTTTCAACACCGTCAACAAGCAGATGAGCGGTATCGGGCTGAATATTCGCGAGCTTCTCAATGCTTTTGCGTGATTTTTCAACCGCCTTATCCTCAAGCATTTCACCGATTCCGAACAGTATCGTTACCATAGCGCCCTCGACGAACTGCCCCAGACTGAACGCCGCTATAACCGCGATAGTCATCAGCGTCGTTTCATCCAGCCTGAGCTTGACAAGCGACTTTACTCCCGAAACGCAGACGTTGTAGCCCGACATTATTATAGCCGCCGCGCTGAGTAATGCGACCGCGACTTCACTGATATGCAATAAATCAAGCGCCAGAGCCGTGACCGCGAAGGCGATTGATACAAACAGAAGAACTTTTCCCAGCTTGTTTTTATCGCCGTGACCGTGACCGTGCTCGTGATGATGCCCGTGATCCGAGCAGTCACAATGCTCATCATGACAATGATGACGCTCATCCACGCTGTCGCTGACGCTTACGCCGTCCTCAATGCTGTCGGTGATTTTCTGTACCGTATCAATTATTGTTTCATCCACGTCGTGCTCAAAATAGAGCGACTTTGTTGCGAATACGAGGCTCACATTCTCGAAGCCCTCAGCTTCGGTAACCGCCTGCTCAATCTTTCCGGCGCAGTGAGCGCAGTCGAGCCCGTTCATTATAAGCTTATATTTCATAGTATCACTCCAATACGTGATCCAGTCCCATCTCGATTATCTTTTTGACGTGATCGTCGTCGAGACTGTAGTAAATCTGTTTGCCGTCGCGTCTGATTTTTACGAGTTTATTTGTACGCAGAACGCGGAGCTGGTGAGAGATTGTACTGTGCTCCATTCCGAGAGCCTCGGCGATTTCGCCGACCGAGCGCTCGCCGTCAAACAGCGTGTAAAGTATACGAAGCCTTGTCGAGTCGCCGAAAACCTTAAAAACGTCGGCAAGCTCAAACAGTATCTCCAGTTCGGGTATATTGTTCATAATATCACCTTGGTTAAATAATTGAACATATGAATAACTGTTCATATGTTAACTAAAGTATACCATTATAATACGCGCGTGTCAATAGGGAAGTGGTCAGTTTTCGGCACAAAATTAAAGAAATCAAAAAATTTAAAATAATGAGAAAAAACGAGTATTATCTTAATAAAGTGAGGATTTGTACAGCTAAATCAAGTTTTTGACTTTTTCTGACTTTGACTTTCTCTGACTTTTGCTCTATAATCAAATCATCAAAGGTCAAAGAAAGTCAAATGACCGCGGGAGATGATTAAAAAATGCGTATGAGTGATTTAGTAGCACAGCACATTCTCGCTATGCTTGAAGAACAGGACGGCAACGCCGAAATCCGCCGCAACGAGCTCGCCAGCGACCTCGGATGCGTACCCAGCCAGATTAACTATGTAATAACCTCACGGTTCACGCCCGAGCAGGGCTACATCGTCGAGAGCCGCCGCGGAGGCGGAGGCTATATCCGCATAACACGTGTTAAGATGGACAAGTCCACGGCGATCATGCACATAGTCAATTCAATCGGCTCAAGGCTCGATAAGGCGAGCGCCGAGGTTATGATCAAGAATATGTATAACCGCTCAATAATAGACTTAACTACGGCGAGACTTCTTGCCGCCGCGGTATCCGAGACGGTATACAAGGACGTAGCTCAGGAATTCAGAGATGTTCTCAGAGCGCGGATTTTCAAGAATATGCTAATAACACTTTCGGAATAAGGAGTGATACTTTATGAAATGTCAGAAATGCGGAAAAAACAACGCCGATACTCACATCAAAAGAGTGATCAACGGAGCCTTTGAGGAATATCACCTCTGCTCCGAATGCGCGAGGGAGATGGGCTACTCAAATGTATTTGAGGGCTTCTCACACAGCTTCGCGGATGATTTCAACTCACTGTTCGGCAGCTTCTTTGAGAACGCTTTGCCGGCGAGGACGCAGGCTACGCGCTGCGAGACATGCGGCGCGGGCTATAACGACATAACACGCACAGGTATGATGGGCTGCGCGGACTGCTACAAGGTTTTCGCCGACCAGATAATGCCGACGGTAAGGCGTGTCCACGGCAACACTACCCACTGCGGTAAGAACAGCGCCGCCGCTAAAAAGCAGGCGGCTGAGCCGAAAAAGGAAGAAACGGTATCTGAGCTCGACAAGCTCAAGGCGGAGCTCAACAAGGCTATAGAGAATCAGGAGTTCGAGCGCGCCGCTGAGCTCAGAGATAAAATCAGAGAACAGGAGGGTCAATAATGAGTAACGTAGTAATGCTTACGAGAATACGCCTCGCGCGTAATCTCAGGAAATATCCCTTCCCGTGCAGACTCAACACAGACGGCAAAAACAAGGTCGTTGAGACAGTAGTAGGCGCGATCAAAAACTCAAATTCTCCTCTCGCCGATGACTTCGACGTTCTCTACGTAAAGGATCTATCTGAAGCTCAGAGGATCTCTCTTGTGGAGGCTCACCTCGCGAGCCCCGAGTTTATCAGCGACTCAGCGGGCAGAGCGATCGTGCTCTCCAAGGACAGAGAAATGAGCATAATGATAAACGAGGAGGATCATATCCGCCTGCAAATTCTCAAAAAAGGCTTTGATTTAGAGGGCGCGTATGACGTCGCCGACAAGCTCGACACTTTGCTCGACGAGAATCTCGATTTTGCCTTTGACGAAAAGCTCGGCTATCTTACGCAGTGTCCGACCAATCTCGGAACGGGAATGAGAGCGAGCGTAATGCTTCACCTGCCCGCTTTGCAAAAGAGCAGGGCGGTGTCAAGGATCGCGGGCAATCTCCAGAAGCTGGGACTAACGATACGCGGAACCTACGGCGAGGGCAGCGAGCCCGAGGGCGCGATGTACCAGCTCTCCAATCAGGTAACTCTCGGAATTTCCGAGAAAGCCGCGATCGACAACCTCAAAAATATAACGACTCAGCTCGTAAATCAGGAGCTCAGCGCTCAGAAGCGTATCGCCGAGAGCGTCAGAACTCAGGATAAGGTTTTAAGAAGCCTCGGTATCCTCAGAAGCGCGAAGCTCATAAGCTGTGACGAGGCTATGACCCTGCTCTCTAACGTCCGCTTCGGAATAAACGCGGGCTTGCTTGAGGACATTGACATCAACACGATCGACAAGCTGATTTTTGACATCCAGCCCGCGACAATGATCGTCAACAAGCAGGAAAGTCTTACAGCCGAACAGCGCGACATTTTACGCGCCGAATACATCGGAAAGGTTTTGAAAAAATAATTATCAGAAATAAAGTAACAGGTAATTTGTAAGGAGTGATTTTTATGTATGAATTCAAGGGTTTTACTCAGAAGGCTAACACAGCGCTCAATATCGCGATCAAGTCGGCGTCCGAAATGGGCCAGACCTATATCGGAACAGAGCATCTTCTCCTCGGACTTGTAAAAGAGGGGAGCGGAGTAGCCGCCGCGGCTCTCACTCAGGCGGGACTCGACGCCGACGCTCTTGAAAACAAAATCAAAGAAGCGTCGGGCACGGCTATGCCCGTAAGTCTTACTCCTAACGACTTAACTCCGCGCTCAAAGCGCGTTATGCAGAACGCCGTGATGATCGCGTCGCACCTCGGCAAAAACTATGTCGGCACAGAGCATCTCCTGCTCAGTATTCTACAGGAAACCGACAGCTACGCCTACAGCTTCCTCACCGAGCTCGGCGTAAATATGAACTCAATTACCGATATTTCCGAGGAAATCGAGGGCAACGACAATCCCTCAAACCCCAACAGCGACACAAAGAACCTCGATAAATTCGGCCGCGACCTCACCGAAGCCGCCAAAAAGGGCGAGATCGACCCCGTAATCGGCAGGGAGGATGAGATCGAGCGTGTGATCCAGATTCTCTCGCGCCGTACAAAGAACAATCCCGTTCTGATAGGCGAGCCGGGCGTAGGTAAAACAGCCGTCGCCGAGGGACTGGCGCTCAAAATCGTTGAGGGACAGGTTCCCGAGATCCTCCGCGATAAGCGTATCGTAACGCTCGACCTCACAGGTATGGTCGCGGGCTCCAAGTACCGCGGCGACTTTGAGGACAGAATCAAGAACGCCATCGACGAGGTCAAGAAGTCAAAGAACGTTATACTCTTTATCGACGAGCTCCACACGATCGTCGGAGCAGGCGCCGCCGAGGGCAGCGCCGACGCGGCTAATATTCTTAAACCATCGCTCGCGAGAGGCGATTTCCAGGTAATCGGCGCGACAACTATCAGTGAGTACCGCAAGTATATCGAGAAGGACGCCGCGCTCGAAAGACGCTTCCAGCCCGTCAATATCGGCGAGCCGAGCGAGGACGAGGCGGTTCAGATCCTCGAAGGTCTGCGCGACCGCTATGAAGCTCACCACAAGGTAAAGATTTCCGACGAGGCTATCAAGGCGGCGGTCAACCTTTCATCCAGATATATCGCCGACCGTTTCCTGCCCGATAAGGCGATCGACCTCATCGACGAAGCGGCTTCAAAGGTAAGACTCCAAAGCCTCACCGCTCCCGACAGTCTAAAGGAGCTTGAGGAGAAAATCAAAAAGCTCGATTCCGAAAAGTCCAGCGCCGTCAATGAGCAGGAGTTTGAGCGCGCGGCTAAGATCCGCGACGAGCAGAAGGCTTTGCAAACTCAGCTCGACGAGGAAAAGCAGAAGTGGCAGGAGAGTCAGAACTCAGCCTCGGGAGAGGTAACGCCCGAGAATATCGCCCAGATCGTATCACAGTGGACAGGTATCCCCGTAGTACAGCTCACCGAGGAGGAGAGCGACAGACTTCTCAGAATGGAGAGCATACTCCACGACAGAGTAGTCGGTCAGGACGAGGCTGTCAAGGCTGTAGCCAGAGCTATCCGTCGCGGCAGAGTCGGACTCAAGGATCCGAACAGACCTGTAGGCTCCTTTATATTCCTCGGCCCCACGGGCGTAGGTAAGACAGAGCTGTGCAAGGCGCTCGCGGAAGCGATGTTCGGCGACGAGAACGCTATGATAAGGCTCGATATGTCCGAGTTTATGGAGAAGCACACCGTCTCCAAGCTCATCGGTTCACCTCCGGGATATGTGGGCTTTGACGAGGGCAGCCACTTCACAGAGCAGGTCAGAAGAAAGCCGTACTCGGTAATCCTCTTTGACGAGATCGAAAAGGCTCACCCCGACGTATTCAATACCCTGCTCCAGATTCTCGACGACGGACGTCTTACGGATTCGCAGGGCAGAACGGTTGACTTCAAGAATACGATCATCATAATGACCTCAAACGTCGGCGCGCGGCTGATTACGGACCGCCAGCAGAGTCTCGGCTTCAAGGGCGAGAGCGACGACGATAAGAAGGAGGATATCCGCGACATCGTAATGGGCGAGCTCAAAAACACCTTCCGTCCCGAGTTCCTCAACAGAATCGACGATATCATCGTGTTCAGCAAGCTCAGCGAGGGCGAAATCAAGGAAATCGCGTCGAAAATGCTCGAAAATCTTAAGAAGCGTATCAAAGCGCTCGATATCGACGTCAGCTTTACAGACGAGGCGATAAGCGCGATCGCCGACGCGGGCTTTGACGAGACCTACGGCGCCAGACCGCTCAGACGAGCCATCACAAGTAAAATCGAGGACGAACTCTCAGAGAAGATCCTCGACGGAACGGTTAAGAAAAACACAAGCGTAACCTGCGATTACAAGGACGGAAAATTTGTGTTTGAATAAAAAAGCGGAGCCGCTGCGATAATGCAGCGGCTCCATAAATTTATTTAACCTTGAACTGTGCTGTTGTGCTTGCGACGACTTTCTTGCCGACTTTCTTTCTGGCTGTTACCTTTACGTAATAAGCCTTTTTCTTTTGCAGCTTCTTTTTGCCGATCTTCTTGATTTTGAGTACGGTCTTTTTAGTAGAGGTGACCTTTTTGAAGCCGCCCTTGGAGTTCTTGGAAATGTATACTACATAGTCGGAAGCTCCCTTGAACTTCTTCCACTGAACCTGAATCGCCTTCTTCTTGTTGACCTTTTTCGCGGAAGCGTTAAGTCCGTAGCCGCAGTATTTGTATCCCGACCATCCGCTGTACTTCGCTTTATCGGTAGCGGAGATCTTTGCGATAGCTCTCGTGCGGAAGCTGTAAAATTTTCCCGGGCTTGTGCCGAAGCTGTTGCCGCTGCCCGACGCGATTTTCTTGCCCGCGGCATATGCCTCGAACTCGTAATCGGTAGCGTAGGGAACCGTGCTGTAGCTGAAATCACAGCAGTTGATTCCTGTGTAAAGCGCGGTGATTTTCGGTATAGCGGGTGTTTTCGGAGTAAGTCTCAGGCTGCCGCTGTCAAGATACTGGTAATCCCAAGAGTATTCGGGCTTTACAAACGCGGAATATGATTTCGCGGCGTTCTCTCTTGAGGGTCTTACATAAATATTGCTCTTTAATGCTGTTTTGTTGTTTAAGCCCTTGATCGTGCAGCTTGTCGAGGTAGTTGTCGCGAGAACCTTGTCGGAATCGTTGATTCTCTCGATAACCGAGTAAGTTGTAGCGCCGTTGACCGCGTCCCATGCCAATGTCGCGGAAGAAGCTGTGCAGTCAGTCTGGAAAAGGTTTTCAACCTGCTTGGGAGCCGTCAGAACCTCTAAAACATCCGACCACTCGCCGTATTCGCCGTTCATATGAGCTCTTACTCTGACGTAGTATGATCTTCCGTCCTGAAGATCGCCTACTCCGTAATCGGTGTAGTCTGTATCTGTCTTGACTGTTGAAAGCGAACTCTCGCTTGTGCCCATCTGTACGTCATATGTCACGTTCTCGCCGAATACCTTGTCCCAGGTAAAGTTAAGCTGAGTGTAATCGGTTTCAGCCTGCTTGAGTCCTTCAACCTTGGGAGCGGCGGCATTGGCTGTAACGGGAACAGCGATTGAAATAAGTATGGCTATTGAAATTATAGCCGAAAATAATCTTTTCATAATGCACCTCTCAGTTAATATATCGGAATTATTATACTTTTCTGTCGCGAAAAAGTCAACATCAATACCTGTTTAAGTTAAAAACAGGATATTATATGTTTAAATGCGGAAACA
Source organism: uncultured Ruminococcus sp. (assembly GCA_902773035.1). Taxonomy (GTDB): domain Bacteria; phylum Bacillota; class Clostridia; order Oscillospirales; family Acutalibacteraceae; genus Ruminococcoides. The sequence goes on from CACYDB010000167.1 coordinate 13,586, forward strand.
AAACAAAAACCGCCGTAAAGGCGGTTTAGCTGTTTAGATTTTGTGAGCGAGGGCTCTCTGGAGCCACGCGTCGCCGACGTCCATAGCTACGAAAAGTCCCTGCTTCTCGCTAGATTTAACGAGCTGGCGTCTCGGGGAAAGTCCCGGATCAGTCGCCATAAGCTGAACCGTAACCCTGTCAGCTACCTCAACTCCGTTAACCTCGCGCTTGCTTTTGATGATGAGGTGTATAACATACTCCTCGTCCATATTGCCGTAGTATAATTCATCACCGCAGCGAACAAGCGGCCTGCCCTTATAGGTAGGGAACTTCTGCTTTTCTGCCAACGGAAATCATCCTTTCATTATTTAAGATTAAGATAAGATTTCACAAGTGCTTCCAGCAAATCGTCACGGTCAATACGGCTGATAAGGTTACGCGCGTTGTTATAGGTTGTGATATAAGTCGGATCCTCAGAGAGAATATATCCGACGATCTGGTTAATAGGGTTGTAGCCCTTTTCTTCAAGAGCGCGGTAAACAGTATTGAGCGTAAGCTTAATCTGATCCTCCTTGCTGCCGTCAAGAGAGAAAACCATAGTCTTGTCTAACATGGAAACACCTCCATTTCAAAATTCTAATTCCAAATTATAATAACATAGATTTTTCGTATAGTCAAGTGTTATTTTAATTCTTTATCAGAAATTTACTCACAATAATAATTCTGATCAAGAAAATAGCGCCCGTTTATGTAAGAACAGCCCGACGTTACCTTTATATGAAAAGATACCGTCGGGCAAAAAACATTTAATTAATATCGAGCTGTCTGCTCGAGCGAAAAGATTAACTTCTGAGCTTTACGTTGATATTGCTCAGATTCTCGATCACCTTATCCATGATCGCCTGTACCTCCGAGGACTCAAGCGTTCTCTCATTGGATACAAACTCAAAGCGGATCGTAATACTGTGGATCAATTCCGTATCGTAGGTGTCAACGATAGAAATATTCCTGAGAATATCGCCGCCGAGACCTTCCCAGCACTTCGCGAGGTTGGAGAAGAATGTTCCGTCGGGAAGCTCAACGCTGATGTCATATGTCATCGGCGGGAACTTTGACGGCTCGCTGTAGGTGATAGAGGCGTTCTCAACATTCGCGAAGGCTTCCATATCAACCTCGGCGAACACGATATCAGCCTTCTTGTCGATCTTCTTGGATACAACGGGATGAACGATTCCAATTTCACCAATAGACTTTCCGTCAAGCTCGATCTCATAGAGGTTAACGGGGTGCTCATAGCTGTGAGCAGCTTCCTTGACCTTAAAGCTGAGCGGCTTATGCTTGAGGTCATCCGCGACAGTCGCGAGAATATCTCTAAGCTCAAAATAGAGCGCCTTGATACCCTTAGTCTTGCTGTAGAGGGTGAGGGCAAGCTTTTTCTTCTCAATACAGAGATTATTCTCGTCCATTCCCTCAACGACTCTGCCGATCTCAAATACGCCGAAGTCTGTATCGTAGCCTACGTTGCTCTTTACCTGACACAGCTGAGTCGGAATGATCGACTTTCTGATCGTTTCAATGTTGGGATTGGTAGCTCCCGAGAGCTTGATGTTAGGCTCAACCTCCATTCCGAGAGCCTTCTGCTCGTCGGCGTAAGCCCAGACGTAAGAGTGGAGCTCGTGCATATTGTAGCGCTTAACGAGGATGTCCTTGATTTTCTCCTCATTACTCTTGATGCAGTCCATTCTGACGGGGTAGAGGGGAGAACGCGTTGTGTGGATCTCAAAGTTATCGTAGCCGTAGATACGTGTGATTTCCTCGATGATGTCAGCCTTGATAGTAACGTCCTTAGTAGCTCTCCAGCTCGGAACCGTTACGGAGAAGTTGTTGAGCAGGTGCGTAACCTTAAAGCCGAGGGAATTAAGAGTCTTAACGATTTGCTCGTTGGAAATATTAATGCCCGTATATTTATCAACAAAGCTCTTGTCAAAGTCGAGCCTTACAGTATCATACTTGAAAGCGTACTCGTCTGTGAGAGCGGAAACAACATTAACTCCGCTGTCGTAGGTTTTGAGAAGCTTTACGAAACGCGCAACCGCCGTTACAGCCATTTCGGGATCGAGCGACTTTTCATAACGCATAGAAGCGTCTGTTCTGTGAGCGAGACGGACGGTAGATTTTCTGATAGAAGCCGCGTCAAAGGTCGCCGACTCAAG
>CACYDB010000168.1 GCA_902773035.1 uncultured Ruminococcus sp.
CGGCTCAAAGGCTTCCGAAAAATATGATTTCTCGCCGCTGCGAAAGCTCGCGGAGAGTAACAACGACTTTGTAGGCTGGCTGAGCGCTGAGGGCACAGATATCGACTATCCCGTTATGAAGTCCTCGGAAAGCGATCCCGAGTATTATCTTCACCGAGATTTCAACAAGAATTATTCCTATTCGGGCACGCTGTTTATCGGCGAGGGCTGTAACGCCGATTCCACCGCGTTTGTAATTTACGGTCACAATATGAACACGGGCTCAATGTTCGGCAGTCTCGACAGTTTTAAAAACGCAGGATTTGCGCAGGAGCACAAGGATATCGTGTTCCGTACTCAGAAGGAGAACCGTGTGTACCGAGTTTTTGCGGCGTTTCAGACTAAGCTGATACCCGAGGATTCGGACGAGTTCGCCTATTACCGCTCGGTAGGTAAGCTCGACAAGGGCGAATATAATGAAGCGCTGGAAAATGTCAGGAAAATGTCGCTGATTTCGCTCAACGAAGCTCCCGAATATCCCGAGCAGATTATGTTTTTATCAACCTGCTACTACCACACAGATGAGGGCAGATTTGTTGTAGCGGCGTACAGAATCAAATAAACTTTAACCTTTCAACCGTCGTGTTTTTTCACGGCGGTTTTTATTATTTTTAATATAAAATTAACATATATTACATAATCCAACCATATAAAGACAGTTTCCTTCACAAATCGCTCAGAATTGACAGTTCGTCACATAAAACACTTGATTTTTTTGTACTTTTGTGCTAAAATGATATTATCTATCAGAATGTAGACTGGAGGGGTGCGTATTGGACGAAGAATCTATTCCAAAACACCCGTTTGAAGAAACGGAATCGACCGCGAAAATCAACGCTGACGCGGCTTCCCAAGCGGATCCCGCAGACGAGGAAAGCGTTCAAGCTCCTGAGACGGAAACATCTGACGATACGTCCGTAAGAGGCAAAAAAGCTCTACGCAAAAAGCCCAAAGGTAAGCAACGTAAAAATCCGAAAGGTAAACCCCACCCCAAGAAGAAAACTACAAAACAGCTTCTTGTCGGATTACTGATAAAAATCGCGGTAATCGCGCTGGCGGTATGGGGACTGTTTACATTCGTGCTGGGAATCACGATCCATTACGGGAACAATATGCACCCTATGGTTCGTGACGGAGATCTGGTAATAACCTTCCGACTTGAAGCGCCGTTTATCAACGCGGCGGTGATGTACGAGCATGGCGGCAGGACTACTGTCGGCAGAGTCATCGCGTTGGAGGGAAGCGTTGTTAACATTGACAAAAACGGTACGTTCACAGTCAATGGAAATGTTCCCACCGAGGAGGTCTTTTACCCCACCTTCCCCGCCGACAACTCCGAGATCCAATATCCGTATACCGTTCCTCAGGGAAAGGTTTTTATCCTCAACGATTTTCGCGAGGACATTAACGACAGCCGAAGCTTCGGCGCCGTAGATATCGGCGAGCTAAAGGGAAACCTGCTGCTGACCATGAGGCGCAGAGGTTTCTGAGTTCATTCAAAAAGGGATCATCCCGCAAGTTATCCTCACGGATAACACCACCCCCGCAAAACGCGGGAATTCAATCAGTAAGCAATTTATTTGCATATAAAATCTTTTCAATTTCATTAAAGGAGGAAAAACCATGAAGAGATTTAAGAAAATCATGGCGATAATCATGATAACCGCGCTAATCATGTCAATCGCCGCCATCTCCGCTTCAGCGGCAGGCTACACAGCCATCCCAGGCACAACAACCAGCTTTAAGAAAGATGTAGTTGTTGACAGCAACGCAAACATCCCTCACGAAACTTTCAGTTTCACTATTGAATCCGGTACAGCCCAGGCGGCGACCAGTTCTACTGTAGCTGTTCAAGCCGGACCCAATCCTACTGCTATAACAGTCGGTACAGCTTCATTTACTTCGAATGATAACACTACAGCCGGAACCCCCTCTGACAATACCGATACAACTAAAAAGTACGCTGAGAAAACTGTTGGCATCGATTTCACCGGCGTTACATTCAACGAACCCGGTATCTATCGTTATCTGCTTAAAGAGACCGCGGGTACAACAGCAGGTATGACATACGATAGCAGAACCTTATCTCTTGACGTTTATGTTATTGATAACAACGGAGCTCTTGCAGTTAGTGAGTATGTCCTTCACGAAGGACAGGGCACTATCAGCTCTAACAACACAAGTGGTTCTGATGGTCAAGAAACAAAAGTAGCAGGATTTATTAACACTTCCGCTTCACACAAGATTGAATTTGGTAAGGAAGTTACCGGTAACCAGGGTTCCAAGGACAAATACTTTGCTGTTAAGATTCAGTTGACTCCTGATAGCACTCACGTCATAAACGACGCAAGCACTTTCCCTGTAATCATGACTGCAGCCGAAAAGCAGCCTACTCCCTCAGCCGCAACCAACACTACATACACCGCTGAGGCTATGGCGGAAAAAAATAACGTAGATGTTCTCACAGGCGGTCAGCTTAAGGGCGGTCACACATTCTATCTCAAGGATGGTCAGTATATAACTGTTCAGGGACTTCCTGACGGAGTTACATACACTGTAACCGAGACTCCTGAGGATTATACACAGATTAATGGTATTACCACTGCGGTTTCAGGAAAAGCCGACCCGTATACTGACGCTACCACCGGAACACTGACCGCTGATATCAAGACCGGTTTTACCAATGAAAAGGACGGTGTCATTCCGACAGGCGTTCTGCTCACAATCGCTCCGTTCGCAATCGGCATCCTTCTGTTCGGCGCTCTGATCTTCTTCTTCATCGCTAAGCGCAGAAGAGAATACTGCTAAACTAATTCATCTATAAGATGATAACAATACGGAGGTCAAGGATATTTAAGCCTTGTTATATCGGCATTACCGCGCGGATCCTGCCGATATTAAGCTCCGTATCCGCCTTCAATGAAACGAAGGTAAGCTCCCGAAGCGTTTCGGGATAACATAGTACTATGGAGAAAGGAGAGATACGATGCTGCGCAAGACGATCAAATTTGTCGACAAGAGTATCGATCGTATCGTAATAATTGTATCTCTCCTGTTTTTCCTAATATGTATTTACGCGATGATCGACGCGGTTATGGTCTACTATAACGCGAATGACCAGAGCGCTCTGAAATATAAACCGCAGGGCAAGGAAGACGCCGCTGTATTGCGCGAGCTCTCCAAGGACGCTGTCGCGTGGCTGACAATCGACGACACAACCATCGATTATCCCGTTATGCAGGGCAAGACAAACTCGGATTACCTCAACAAAAACCCCTACGGCGACTATTCACTCTCGGGCAGTATCTTCCTCGACAGCCGCTGCGACGGCAAGTTCAAGGACTCCTACTCCCTGCTTTACGGACATCATATGGAATACGGCGCTATGTTCGGAGCGCTGGATGAATTTATTAAGCCCGAATACTTTTACACTCACCGAACAGGCAAGCTTATCACCACAGGCGGTGATGAATACGGTATAAGCTTTTTCGCCGCGACAAAAGCTCCCGGTGACGAGGACATTATCTTTGACCCGCCTAATACAAGTAACAAAAAGCTGCTGAAATTCTTGAAATCAAAAGCAGCTACCTTTATTGATCCGCAGGTGAGCGATCACTTTATCGCGCTGTCCACCTGCCAGTCCGCCGAGAATATCGAGCGAATGCTCGTCTTTGGCATTTTAACACCGAGATAAGTCCGTTTTGATACGGAGCTGTCATCTATGTAAGAAAACATTTCGTAAATTATCGGATAAAAGAAAGTGAGTTTATCTTGAAGAAAGCAACTCTTTCCCTTTTGGCAGGCGTTCTTACGCTTGTTACACTGTGTCTGTTCCCGTTCTCAGCATCCGCTATGGAACCGTTAACCGTTTCGATTCCCGTTGAGATCGAAGGCGGCGGCACAGCAATCGTAATCTCAGAAGTTAACTGTCCTGTACCGAAGGAATCCTCTATAGAGGTAAACAACGGTACGACAGAAAATATAAATATCGTTTTCACAGAACCGGGCGACTACACCTATACGATCCAGACTAAGAAAAAGAACGAGACGTATTACGCGCCGAATTTTTACACCGCGTCTATCTCTGTAATGACAGGCAAGAAAGACAAGCTGACGGCAACTGTCGTTCTGACAAAGTCCGACAGCTCCTACAAGCCCGACGTGTGCTCGTTTACCAGATCCAAATCACCGTCGGACAGATCATCCGAAACCAAGCCGACTCATCCCGTCGCCCCCACCAAGCCGTCTAAGGATCCGCCTGTTTCACGTCCTAAAACAGGCGACGACAATATGCTGGATATTTATCTTATGATCTGTATCGCGGCGTCAGGCGGTCTGTTCACCCTCTCCCTCATCTACTTCATTTCGACCAATCGTATGATCGCGCAGAAGAAGAGAGAAAGTATTCAGTAGTTTTGATTTTATTTTGATTTTATAAATTTTTATGAAAGGAGTGTTGCATATGAATCTGCTGCAGAAACGTATTTCTGCCGCCTTACTATGCCTGCGCTCCTTTTTAAGACGAGCGTTAAGGCAGCACAAGCGTGTGATTTGCGCCTTATGCGCCGCGGCTATTCTGTTCTCAGTGATGCCGATTTCAGTTTCGTCAGCCGCGGATACCGAGTCACCTCCATCAGCCGCGGATTCCGAGTCTACGGATCTGAAGGAAAAGAGCTTTGAGCTCTCGCCCAAGGAGGACGATCCCGACGTCACGATCACCCTGAACGGAATGATGCCCGAAAACGCCGCCGCTGATGCGACTGACGTGACCTCCGATATGGAACACCCCGACGAAAGCTCCTCTGTTATCGCCGCATATGATATTTCCATTAATGACGGAGATAACGAGTTCCAGCCCGCAGAGGATCATCCGATTCACGTTGAGATCAGCGATCCCGCGATTACCGACGGCAACTCTATTAAGATTCTGCATATCAAGGATAACGGCGAGAAAGAAGAAGTTGAGCACTTTACCGTAAAAGACGGTAAGATAAGCTTTTACGCGACGGGATTCAGTATCTATGAGATCGTTGAGATCAACAGCGGTCCTGACACTATAACCGAAGGCAGTTTGGTTACTGATGTCGCAGAACTCACAGGGGCGGAAGGTCTCAGCTACGGTTTCAATCTGTACTACGACAACAATGCTCCGAAATACTTCACCTCCGAAGTTAACAGTAACAACGCCCTCACAGAAAAAACAAACGATATGCAGGCAGCTGTTTGGTTCTTTGAAGAGGCAGGAGAGTATTTCAAGCTGTACACCTACGTTGGAGACACAAAGAAGTATCTGTACAATACAAACGATAAAAACATAGGGTTGCATCAGACATATGCGGCTCAGTTTCAAATAGAACCAACATCAGCCGACGCCGATTCCTTTTATTTCAAAAAGAGTAACGAAGACAAATGGTTACAGCATTCCAACAGCGGTAAAGGTATCCGTTTTTGGACCGATAATAATAACGAGACAAACTCCAGTATATTTATAAAGCACACTACCCATAAGGTTTTGGATCCGGCAGTAGTTGAAGCACTCACTCAAAAGCCGTACGGTCTTTTCCATTACGCAGATGGTTCTACAATCGGCAACGCGCTGATGGCTCAGGGCGACACACATTCTCTGATAAAGCTCGTCCTTACCGCGAGAGAAAACGATCGTGTCCTTTACGTAGACGAGGACAACGAGATTGATCAGTGGCAGTTTACCTATGATTCTTCTGACGACACGTTTACCATTTCGGTCAACACACCGTCGGGAACACAGTATCTTTGCGCCGACAGCAGCGGTATCTCGACAACAAGCAACTCCGCAGACGCAAGCAAATTCAGCGTGACTGTATCTTCGGATCATAAAATCCAGCTTAAATCAAACGGTTATTACGTTACCTACCAGCCCAGAGGACAAGATGAAGGCGGCAGCCGTTTCAGCGTCACAACGAACGGCGGCGACAGCTTTACCTGGCTGAATCTTCTGGACCGCGCAACACTCGAGGATAATGATTTGATCACCTTCTCGGCGGACCGCGTAAGCGTATCAGATATTCAAAACGGACAGAAGGTCATCGTATATGTACGTATCTGGAACGAGCAGGAGCTTCGCTATGATATGTACGCCGTAGACCGCAACGGCTCGCTCTACCCCTGCTACGCGTCGGGCGGTAAGATTTTGTGGCTCGGCGACGCTTCCGGCTCGCTCGAATGGGAATTCACCGAGTATCTGGATGAAATCACCAAGCAGCCGAACTATTATTATGAGCTGTATAATCCCTATTCCGAAAAATACCTCGCTCCTCAGCTTACGAGCCATCAGGTTTTGTCGGATAATACTATAGGCATCAATATGCCGGGCAGAAGAAACGGCGATTTCTACAGTGAAGTAATCGCGTGGGACAACACCAAGTACGCGTATATCGGCTTACGTCCCAACGCGGATAAAACCGCTCTGGAGCCCTGCTCCGAGTCCACCTCTATCCCCTTCTATTTCGCGACGCTGGAGGATCTTAACCTCACCGACAGACTTCACGAGGTACCGACTCTTGACAACAATCAGTTCGGTATCAAGATGAAGATGGTCAACTTCGGCTTACATGAAGGCAAACCCTACGCCGCCTCGGACGGCGCGGACGTTACCTGGGATTTCTTCGGCGGCACCTCAAGCACAGGCACTCTAAAAACCGGACTTCTCGGCTCTTCACTTAACAGCAACGGTTATCCTACCGCCATACCGACCGACAGAGACTTCGGCGAAGCCTTCGCAAACGCGATACCCGTCAATCATCTGTTCCTCGAGAGAGTATATGAATCGAGCGGATATTTTGAGTTCGACAGTACTCAGAATTTCGCGACTCTTAAGCATCTCAACGACGACGGAACTATCAGCTTTAATGACGGCGACAACGGTGAGACAAACTTTACCTTGTACCACGAGCTCGGTACGCACGACAGAACCTCAACAGCTAATTCACTGAAGCACGGTCAGTTCTACCCGTACGACACCATTAAACCCGGAGTTTACGCGGAAAAAAACTCACAGAATCTGTACTCGTCGCTCACATCCCCGAGCCAAGATATCGGAAGACTCCCTGAGTATGACCCCAGAAAATACGAACAGCTTCACTTGATTCAGTCAGAAGCTGTAACAGATACAGGTAAGCGCGCTGACGCGGATTACTACTTCGGTATGGAAATGGAAGCTTCATTCATACAGACTCCCTCGGGACTGGATGCGTGGGGACATGATATTGTCTTTGAATTCACCGGCGACGACGACTTCTGGCTGTATGTTGACGGAGAGCTTATACTCGACCTCGGCGGCGTACATTCCGCCGTTATGGGTACGATCAACTTCCGTACAGGCGACGTATACTTTGACAAAAAAGGTACAAGCGTACACGGTGATATGGGTCATACCACTCTGCGACAGTTATACACTGACCACTATGTCGCGAAGAATCCGGGCGCGACTCAGGCTCAGATTGACGAATATCTGTCCGAGTATTTCAATCCGGGCGAGAACATCTTTAAGGATTACACCACCCATACGATGAAGATGTTCTATATGGAGCGCGGCGCGAACGCTTCCAACCTGCATATGCGCTTTAATATCGCGTCCGTTACTCCCGGTCACGTCGTCGTATCAAAATCGGTAAGCGGCGAGGGCTCCGAACTGCTTGACACGGATTTCCTTGAGTATCCGTTCCAGATTTATTACACTCTTCCCGAAGGTGAGCATGGTGAGCCCGGTGAGGAACATCTTCTGGGAAATGATGACGAGCATGTCCGCGTAACATACCAGAACTCAAACCAGCCTGTTACATTTGTCAGACAATATCGACCTCCGGGCTTTACGGAGGAGCAGGCTTATAACAATATCTATTTTATCAATCCCTCGAAGAACGCCGAAATCGCGTTCCCCGATGATACAATCACCTACAGGATCGTAGAGTGCGCCGTTGACAACTCTGTTTACGGCAACGTTACAATCAACGGTGAGCAAGTTCCTTCCGACAGAATAGAAATCAGGGGCGACCTGAGAAGCTATTCCTCTGAAACAGGCTCCGCTGTTCTGAGACCGAATATTTCCTTTGACAACTTGGTCAACGATAATGTTATCAAGGATCTCTTTGTTACCAAAAAGCTCATTGATGATGATAATAACGTGATCACCGACGATCCCGCGACCTTCAACTTCCGACTGTCGCTCTCATCTGTTGACGTACCCGCCGATCAGATGCAGCTGGCGAATATGTATCATTACTTCGTCTTATCCCCCAACAAAAAATTGTGCCGCTATGACACACAGAGCCGTACCTTTGCCGAAACTAATCTGCTTTATACGCACGATAATATTGCGGAGCTGAAAGACGGCACGAATAATGAATATTCAATTGATGATGTACAGTATACAACATCAGGCTTCGGCTCAATCTCGGGTATTCCGGCAGGTTATACGATCTGCGTTCCCGGACTGCCCATAGGCACAGTATTTAAAATCACGGAGGATGTCAAGACCGGCTACGGTCTGATGGGATATGAGCGAGTTATGGGCTCCAAGATCCTGGAGGATCATACAGAGGAAGATATTCCCTCCTATATGCAATACGACGGAAATCCCCTCAACGTCGGAAAGGTCATCGCTGAGGAGAATCCTCAAATGGAGGTCATCAACAAGAAGGGCTACGGACTGGCAGTCAATAAGAAATGGAGCGACATCTCCATCACTACAGGTCATGATCCAATATATACCGCGGTATATATCAGGGAGAATAATCAGGAACGACTGCTCGAAGGCACTGTTAAACAGATCCAGTCCCCCTCGACCTCCGCTAACTATTTCTGGACTACGCTGGAGCCGTATCAGAACGGTACGCCGCGTACTTCACTTGACGATTATGTCGTCAGAGAGGTTAAAATCAGCAGTCAGAATCCGACAGTCGCCTCAGACGGAACGGTAACGAATTACGGTACTCTGACGCCGCTGAGCTCCGGCGACAACATCAACCTCACCGCGACGCGTACCGCTGCCGCGACTCCTTCGGGAGAATCCGCTGATAAGGCTTACAATTATATCGTAGGCTACAACACCGGAACAGTAAACGGAACTACGCGTACAGACACAATCAACAATTCACGTGAGGGCGGTCTCGCGATACGACTGTTTAAATGGGATACCGACGTTCCGTTGCAAAACGGTCACTTCACACTGAAAGACAGTTCGGGAAATGTGGTTGGCAAATATGTATCCGCCTCCGACGGTACTGTTACAATGCTCTATGACTTTGAGCGCTATGAAGTTTACACGCTTGAGCAGACCGCTGCGCCCCGAGGATATGTCGGACTGCAGCAAAAGGTGCGTTTTGTCGTAAACGTTGACGATACCGTGTCGCTCTACTATGAGGACAATACGAATTGGGGAACCAAGGAAGACGATGACTTGAGATGGGCTAACGTTAAGCGCGGCGCCGGAGGACTTCTCGCCTACATTGACATTTACAACAAACCGTTTAACTTCAAGCTTGAAAAGATGGATAACGATGACCACAGTATATCTCTTGATAACGCGCACTTTGCTCTGTACAAGCAGACGAATACTACTATCGGCGGTCTTGAAAAGAACAGAGATCCTCTGACGGGCTTTGAAGATATGGTCACTGAAAACGGCGTGGTCTACATCTGCGGCGGCAACAGCGGCAGAAGTATCAACCCCGGTCCTAACGGTTCGGTTTATTTCCTGACCGAGACTCAGGCGCCTTTGACCTATACAAAGATGGAAGACGATATTGTATTCCGCGTCTCCCCCCTCGGCGTTCCGTCGCTTATAAGTGATTCATATAACGGTCAGCTTGTTGAAAACGATGACAGCTACATCTACACGCTGAGCGTTCCGAACACAAAGCAGGAGACTGAGAATAAGCTCCTGACGATCCAAAAGATCGTTATGGGCACAGGAGCGGACTTGAATCAGCAGTTCACGTTTACTTTGAATGTTGAATCAGCCGATCAGAGCGACGAATTCATATGGATGAAAAACTCCGTAACACAGAGTACGCCGCTTCATTCGGGCGACACGTTCACACTGAAGCACAATGACGTTGTGGTTATTTCCGTACCGACGCAGGTAGATCTGACCATAACCGAACAGAATCTGGATTATATTTCCTCATTCAAATTGAACGATGAACAGGCGCATACGACGAATACGATGACATTCTCTATAACGGATGACTCGACGCTCGTGGTAGACAATATTCTCGGCAGTATTATTCCGACAGGTGTAATGAACAATATTGTTCTGCCGCTGGTGATGCTGATTGCTTTAGCAGTTATGTTAATTATGTGGCGGAAAAAGCTTCATTCCGATGTCAGACGGATGTAAATAAAAAAATATAAACGCAACAACCTCCCGTGGCAGAAACAATCTGCCGCGGGAGGTTTTTACACCTTTCAATTCTCCCCCATCTCTCTTTTCACCGTTAAAAATAAGCCGCCCATATGGGCGGCTTAGGGAGATGGGGTACGTTTCTGCTGTGGGGAGCGTTCATCTCGCCTGATGACAGCGTTCATAGCTATAGGTTCATCTGCGCTACGGCGGGTCAACAGTCCACCGGACTGTTGACTTTTTCCGCCTTTCAATTCCCCCCCATCTCTTATCACCGTTAAAAATAAACCGCCCATATGGGCGGCTTATGGAGATGGGGTACGTTTCTACTTTTGGTTGCGTTCATCTCGCCTGATGGCAGCGTTCACAGCTATAGGTTCATCTGCGCTACGGGCTAAAAATGTCCCACCGGGACATTTTCTTAACGCCCTTTCGAATCCCTTTTGCTGCAAAACAAAACAG
>CACYDB010000169.1 GCA_902773035.1 uncultured Ruminococcus sp.
TATGAGCTTTACATACGACGTAACTATGTTCAAAGAAACCTTTGAATCGGAATTTACATGGCTTAACGGCTTTTTGAGAAACGTCAGCCGCTTCGGCGACAGGAGAGCGCTTTATGACCCTCTCGCCGACAAGGGCTGGACATACCGCGAGCTTAACGCCGAATGTAACAAATTCGCAAACGCTATGAAAAATAAGGGAATAATCAAGAGCGATATTGTTTTCTATCAGCTCTACAATTCTCCCCACTTCGTATTCTCATACATCGCTCCGCAGAAGCTCGGCGCGATTTCCAATCCCGCGAACTTCAATCTCTCCCCGGGTGAGACTGCCGAGATAATCAATCATAACAAGCCCGCTGTCTACGTTTATGACAGCCAGATCACAGACACCGCGGTCAAGGCTCTCAAAATCGCTAAGCATAAGCCCAAGATCGTCATTATGGTTGACTACCTCAAAAAGTATAATGAAGCTCCCGAGGGTCACGTCAAGTACGAGGATTTCACAGCCTGTCAGAGCGAGAACGATCCCCCGATCGACTTCAACCCTCACATCTACGACGAGGTTCTCAGACTCCAGACCTCAGGCACAACGGGTACTCCCAAGGGCGTGCCGCTCAACAACATCAACGAGGTACTCTCCGCTCACGACGTAATGATGCACTTCCCCCTCTCCCCGTACGACAAAACTATGAATATGACTCCGTGGTTCCACAGAGGCGGAATCCACTCGGGAGGTCTTACTCCCTCGCTCTACGCGGGCGCGGAGATCATCATAATGAGAGATTTCCACCCCAAGACGACTCTGAGCTACGTTCAGAAATACGGCATAACCTTCCTTATAGGCGTGCCCTCCGTACTCGGACTCCTCGCGACTCGTCAGGAAAAGCACCCCAAGGATATAAGCTCGCTCAAGGGCATTATCACAATGGGCTCTCCGCTTGAAAAGCAGGAGTGCATACGCTTCCAGGAAACGCTCACTCCGAACATCTTCAACGGCTACGGCACCACCGAGAGCTTCTGGAACACCTTCCTCAGACCGCAGGATCTTCCCGAAATGGCGGGATCAGCGGGTCGAAGCTGTACCGACGACGAGGTCAGGATCGTCAAGGTTTACGACGATAAAAAAGCCGAGCCTGATGAAACGGTCGCGACCGACGGCGTTACCGAGGGCGAGGTCATCATCAAGTGCCCTGCCAAGACTACCTACTGCTACGCCAACAACAAGGAAGTCACAAAGGAAAAATTCTACAAGGGCTGGATGTACACGGGCGATATAGGCACGTGGGATAAGAAGCACTTTGTAACGATAGCGGGACGTAAGGACGATATGATCATCAGTAAGGGCGAGAACATCTACCCCGCGAGAATCGAGGAGGCTATCAACGCCTTTGACAGAGTCAAGGACTGTATCGTAACGTCCGTTCCCGATAAGACCAGAGGCGAAGCTGTCGCGGCGTATATCATTCCCGCCGACGATGAGCTGACCGTTAAGGAGCTGCTGGAATTCTGCAAGAGCTCGCCGAACCTATCAAAGTATCAGGTGCCGAGATATTTCAGAATGATAGACTCCTACCCCACCACCGCCACAGGTAAAAAACAGCATTTCAAAATGAAAGCTCAGGCGAAGGAAGATCTGGAAAACGGCTTACTTCTCCGCAAGTAATTTTCAATGCACAATTCGCAATTAGATTATAATAAACGTTAACGTAAGAATAGCCCGACGGTACCTATATATCATAGATACCGTCGGGCTCAGTTTGTCTAAATGTAAGTTTTGATAATGCGGTTAAGCCCTCCCTCGGGGGAGGGTGCCGAGTGAAACGAGGCGGGAGAGGGTCAACTTTAGAATGTTCGAGAGCTCAAACGCTAATGTTTATGCCTTTTTTTAGTGGACCCTCTTCAGTCAGCCTGCGGCTGACAGCTTCCCCCAAGGGAAGCCTTTTCGCTTTATCAAAAGTTTAATAAGGATTTAATTCCGCATTACACATTACGAATTACGAATTACGAATTGATTAGATGTCTTCGTACAATCTCTTCTGAATATCCTTTTTGAGCTTGCCGAAGTCGTTGAGCTGGATTATCCACGCGCCTCCCGATGAGAAGCCCGCGCTCCACTCGCCGTCCTGAGGAACAGTTCTCTCGGAAACCTTGTAGGTGAAGAACCTGGGTGAACGTTCCGCGAACCACTTGAAGTCCTCAGAGCTCAGGTTAGTCTTGACGTGCTTTTTGAGCGTGTTGATCGTCGCGAGAACCTTGTCGGGAGAGTAATTCTTGTAGGTCGTGAGCAGGCTTGTGATAACCCTGCGCTGACGCTGTGAGCGTGTAAAATCGTCGCCGCCGAAGCCGTTGCCGCCTCTGTCACGACAGAGCCAGAGCGCCTGCTGACCGTTGAGCGTTACGTTGCCCGAGGATACAAGTCCTACGCTTGTCTGACCGTTCTTGTTGAGCTGCCAGTTGATGTAGCCAGCCTCGTCGTCGCTGATGTTGATGTCAACTCCGCCGAGGGTGTTTATAACTTCCTTGAAGGTTGAGAAATCAACCACAACATACTTGTTAATCTTGATCCCGAAGGTCTGCGAGATCGTCTTGCAGGTCAGGTCGGGACCTCCGAGGGCGTAAGCCGCGTTGAGCTTATTCTCGCCGTGACCGGGAATATTGAACCAGTTGTCGCGCATAAACGAGGTAAGCTTTGTCTTACCCGTG
Source organism: uncultured Ruminococcus sp. (assembly GCA_902773035.1). Classification (GTDB taxonomy): domain Bacteria; phylum Bacillota; class Clostridia; order Oscillospirales; family Acutalibacteraceae; genus Ruminococcoides. Next base: position 2,704 of record CACYDB010000169.1, read on the forward strand.
TTGCTGTCAACGGATACGAGCATCATACAGTCGGAGCGACCCGCGCCGCTGTCGCTGTCAACGCCCATAAAGAGTATATTCTTTACGTTTGAGTTCGAGTACAAGCCGTTCTCCTTATGAGTAACGCCCTTCTTGAAGCTGACCTTTGAGTCGCTCATCTTGACGTACTTCCAGCCCTCAGTATCGCTGAATTTATACACTACGACCGCGATACCCTCGTACTCGTCGTCGTCAACGGAGAATCTGATTTTGTCAACGCCCTTGACCAAGTCGGTATCCTGATTGTAGAACTTTGCCTTTTTATATGTTTTCGTGACGTAAGCCTTCGCGGTCTCGGGATCAACGCCCTTGAGCGCGGTGAACACGTAAGAGTTTTTCTCGGGAGTGGCTGATTTATACTTGTAGCCCATACCCGAGCGTGTATACTCGACCTTGTAATTCATCGAGGGAATACCGTACATTTCGCTTGAACGCTCGATCGACACATTGTAATCAATGCCGTTCTCGACCTCTTTCTCCTGATTGAGAGTGAGGCTGTTGATCTCGAATTTGTACTCGTTATCCCCCACCTTGACCTGAGTAATGCTCTCGTCAGCCTTTAAGTCGGACAGAATCTGAGTTTCCAGCGGGGATTCGGGCTGTCTGAAAAAGAACAGATAAACGATCACCGCCGCGACGATAAGCGCGACTCCTACGCAGATAGACGTAATGATCACGGCTTTTTTCTTTGATTTTTTCTTATCATTTTTACTTTTTACAACCTTGGTTTTCTCGTCGGGAACAGGCTTTGAGGAGCCGTATTTCAGGTTTTTTGACATCACACATACCTCCAATGGTGTTTTCATCCACTATCAGTATATCACAATTTGTCGAAATATGCGAAAGATTACGACATTGTAAGCTAAAATCAAAACATTGTTATTCATTGACAAGAACGGCTAAGTTGTGTATAATAGGTTAAGTCGATTTGATAGCATTACAATGGAAAACTGAAAATAATTTTCCATTTTCCATTTTCAATTTTCAATTTTATATAAGCGGGCGTGGTAGCGTTGCGACCGCCGCCAGTGGCGGATAAAGGGAGCAAAAGCGCTGTGCAAAATAAGGAGTTGAAGGAGTGGTTTTACCACGACGCGCAACGACTATATTTTGGA
>CACYDB010000170.1 GCA_902773035.1 uncultured Ruminococcus sp.
ATATTGACGGGAACGGTGCAGATATCCGTAAGATATGTTTCAACAGGGTCGGAAACCGCGTGACCCATCTCGAAGGCGGTCATCGGAACAGTAGGCGCGAGTACGAAGTCGCACTTAGAGAACGCCTCGTCAAACGCCTTGACAATAGCTCCGCGCAGGTTCTGAGCCTTCTTGTAATAAGCGTCATAGTAGCCCGCTGAAAGCACGTAGGTGCCGAGAAGGATCCTTCTCTTGACCTCGTCGCCGAAGCCCTCGCTTCTGGTACGGCACATCATATCGTGAGTACCGTTGTAGTGCTCAGCCTTGTAGCCGTAGCGGATACCGTCGTAGCGTCCGAGGTTTGAAGAAGCCTCGGCGCAGGCGATGATATAGTAAACGGGAAGGGCGTATTTGATAGCGGGCATATCGAAGTAAACAACCTCGGCGCCTAAGCTCTCGTACACCTTAACGGCGCCCAGAACAGCCTCTTTTACGTCGTCGCGGATACCCTCGAGATACTCGCGGGCGATACCGATTTTCATTCCCTTGATATCGTTGTTGATAGTGTTATATGTAAGCTCTCCCTTACGTCCCTGAGAGGTAGAGTCCTTGGGATCGTAATCGGAGATAGCGTCGTAAACGATCGACGCGTCCTCGACTGTCTTGGTAATGGGACCGATCTGGTCAAGGCTTGAAGCGTACGCGATAAGGCCGTAACGTGAAACCGCGCCGTAAGTCGGCTTCAGACCTACAATACCGCAGAATGACGCGGGCTGACGGATAGATCCGCCCGTGTCTGAACCGAGACCATAGGGAGCGATATTCGCGCCTACAGCGCTCGCTACGCCGCCCGAGGAACCTCCGGCGCAGTGCTTTGTATTAAACGGGTTTGCCGCGCCGCCAAAGTATGAGGTCTCGCAGGATGAGCCCATAGCGAACTCGTCCATATTTGTCTTGCCGAGAAGAACAGCGCCCTCGCTCTCAAGCTTATCCCATACAGTCGCGTTGTAAATCGGCTTGTAGCCCGTGAGGATTTTTGAGCAGCAGGTTGTTTCGATACCCTTGGTGGAAAGGTTATCCTTCAAGGTCATCGGCACGCCCTCAAGAAGTCCTATCTCCTCCCCAGCGGCAAGCTTTTTATCAACCTTTTCAGCCTGACCGAGAGCCGCTTCGGGAGTGACGTTTACATAAGCGTTTAATTCTTTATTAGAATTTTCAATCTCTGTTAAGTATTTTTCCGTAAGTTCCTTACACGAAATCTGCTTGGAGACAAGCATATCGTGGATTTTTCTTATCTCTGACATACTGACCTCCTAGTTATGATTACGCACGAGGAAGTGATCCTCAGCCTGCTCGGGAGCGTTTTTGAGGATTTCTTCACACGGGAGCGACTCGACAACAACATCCTCGCGGAAAACGTTTGAGAGGTTATTGATATTGTCGAACTCCTCGCCGTCGGGAGCGTTGTTGATAGCGTCGGCGAACTCAACGATTTCCTGCATCTGCTTAGTAAGATCGTCAAGCTCCTCCTCTGCGACAAATAATTTTGAAAGTATAGCGATGTTTTCTACATCTTCTCTGGTTACCATCTTGTAATCAGTCCTTTGCTGTATAATCAAATGTTCACTCACTGACTTACAAGTGGTAAGTGGTAAGTGATAAGTGATAAGAACGCTTTACTTTAACGTTGAAATCATTTTATAAAGCATTTTATCAATTTCCAACGACAAATTATATGCAATTCTGATATCGTTTTTGGATAAATATTCAAGTCTAACGCAAATCAAAAGCTGAGTTTGAAGTACAGCATTTGAACCTTTGGCGATAGACAAATAATTCGAAAACTCTTTCTTTGAATTACGCCGCTGTCCTTCCGCAATATTTGACGGAATGGATATAACAGAGCGTCTCATTTGAGACGACAAGGCATAATCTTCTTCTTTGGGCAGCGTTTTAATAAGTTTATAAACTTCAACAACCAAATCCATTGACTTTTGCCAAACAATAAGTTCTTTATAACTCTTAACGGTCATTGAACTACCTCTTACAACTTACAACTTATAACTTACCACTGTCAAGCTTCGCTCATCGAAGCTTGACATGGACCTCCCTCAGCTGCTGCTCGCTGACCTCTCCGGGTGAGCCGAGAAGCAGGTCCTGAGCGTTGGAGTTCATCGGGAACGGGATTACCTCGCGGATATTTTCCTCGTCTGTAAGAAGCATAAGCAGGCGGTCTACGCCGGGAGCCATACCCGCGTGAGGCGGAGCTCCGTACTGGAAGGCTGTATAGAGCGACTTGAACTTCTCCTTGAGCTCATCCTCGCTGTAGCCCGCGATTTCAAACGCCTTGATCATAATGTCGAGGTCGTGGTTACGGACAGCTCCCGAGGAAAGCTCTACGCCGTCGCATACGATGTCGTACTGATAGGCGAGAATTTCTGTCGGAACCTTGGTAAGCAGAGCCTCCATACCGCCCTGCGGCATTGAGAACGGGTTGTGAGTAAAGATAGTCTTGCCGTCCTCGTCGATTTCGTACATCGGGAAATCAACGATGAAGCACAGCTCAAAGCGGCTCTTGTCGATCAAGTCAAGACGGTTTGCGACCTCTGTTCTGATCTGACCCGCGAGCTTGGGAGCAAGCTGAGATGAATCGGCGATAAAGTAGATTACGTCACCCGCCTTTGAACCGTTGCGGCTGATAAGCTCTTCTCTGTCACCGGGCTTGAGGAACTTGTCGATAGGACCGTCGAAGGTAAGATCCTCGTTGACCTTGACGTAGCCGAGTCCCTTCATACCGATCGAAAGCGCGAACTCCTCCATACGCTTGAACCACTTTTTACTCTGAGCGGCGGCATTGGGAACGTTGATTGAACGCACGCATTTCTTTCTGAACGGCGCGAAGTCCGTCTCAACGAACATATCCGAAATCTCCTTGATCTCGAGCGGGTTTCTGAGATCGGGCTTGTCCGTACCGTATTTGAGCATAGCCTCCGCGAACGGAATACGCTTGAACGGCGCGGGGCTTACCTTTTTATTTGAAAACTTAGTGAAAATATCGTAAAGAACTTCCTCGGCTACCTCAAAAACATCCTCCTGAGTCGCGAACGCCATCTCAAAGTCGAGCTGATAGAACTCGCCGGGACTTCTGTCGGCTCTGGCGTCTTCATCACGGAAGCAGGGCGCAATCTGGAAATATTTGTCAAAGCCCGAAACCATCAGAAGCTGCTTGAAGATCTGCGGAGCCTGCGGCAGAGCGTAGAATTTACCCTTATGCTTACGCGAGGGAACAAGGTAGTCGCGCGCGCCCTCGGGAGATGAGTTTGAAAGAATCGGAGTATTGATCTCGGTAAAGCCGAGCTCGTTCATCTTACTTCTCATAAAGCTTACGACCTGAGAGCGAAGCAGAATATTATTGTGAACCTTAGGATTACGAAGGTCAAGGAAACGGTAACGGAGTCTTACGTCCTCGTTAACGTTCTTCGAGGTCAGAACCTCAAAGGGAAGCTCGTTTTTACTCTTGCCGAGCACCTTGATATCCTCGGTGTGAACCTCAACAAAGCCCGTGGCGATCTTGGGGTTGATAGTCTCCTCGTCACGCTTGACGACCTTGCCGCCGAGGGTAACGGTACACTCGCGGTTAACGGTTTTCAGGAGCTCGTCGTTATGAACGACAACCTGAAGCACGCCGTACTCGTCGCGGATATCGAGGAACATAACGCCGCCGTGGTCGCGGATATTCTCAACCCAGCCCGCGACGCGTACCTCCTGGCCGATGTTTTCTTCTCTTAATTCGCCGCAGTTCACGGTGCGGTAAATATTTGCTTTTGTCATATATATCGTAGTCCTTTCGCGGCATTATAATTCCAAAAA
>CACYDB010000171.1 GCA_902773035.1 uncultured Ruminococcus sp.
AACCTCAGCGTCGGGAAGAATTACCGTGCCGATATCTCTGCCGTCCATAATTACGTTATTGGTCTTTGCCATATCGCGCTGCAGATCAAGAAGATACGCGCGCACGGCAGGGATCGCGGAAATCTTTGAGGCTGTCATTGAAGCCTCGGGAGTGCGGATCAAGCCCGATACGTCCTCGCCGTCGAGGAGCACTACCTGCTCACCCTTATCGTTGAAGGTGAGCTCGACCTTGATTGATTCGAGAAGCTCGTCAACCTCCTTGCTCTCAACAGGCTCAACGCCTCTCTGAGAAGCCGCGAGACCTACGGTGCGGTAGAGCGCGCCTGTGTCGATATAGATAAAACCGAGCTCCTTCGCGGCAGCCTTTGAAATTGTACTTTTGCCCGCTCCCGCGGGACCGTCGATTGCGATTGCTATAGACATAATTTTTCTCCTTGTTATATTGAATTCTCTCCGGCGAGCTTTCCCGTCGCCCACGCTATCACAAGGTTAAAGCCGCCCGTGTAAGCGTCAACGTCGATTATCTCTCCGGCAAAGAACAAGCCCTTAACAAGCTTGCTCTCCATAGTTTTAGGGTTGATTTCCGATATTTTTATTCCGCCCGAGGTGATTATCGCCTCGTCTATCGGACGCGGATTTGAGATTTCAACGGTGAAATCCTTTAATAATTCAAGAAGCGAAAGACGCTCCTTTTTTGTAATTGAGTTGCATTTTTTATACGGGTCTATCCCCCACCTGTCGAGAACGACGGGTATGAGCTTTTTCGGCAAAAGCTTTGAGAGCGAGTTAGAGATCGCCTTGTTTATATTCTCCGAAAAGTCGCGCAAAAGCCGTGAGTCAAGCTGCTCCGCGCTCAGAGCCGGCTTTAAATCGATATGAGCCGTGTAGCCCTTAGTGTAGTCGCGCATATTACAGCTCGCGGAGAGTACGATCGGTCCCGATATTCCGAAGTGTGTGAAAAGCATCTCGCCGAAGTCGGAAAAGACCTCCTTGCCCGAGCTCTCTGTAATTCTGAGCCTTACGTTTCTGAGCGACAGACCCTGGAGCCTTGGACAGTCCTCATCGGGACTTTCGAGAGGTATGAGCGACGGTCGAAGCTCTGTTACCGTATGACCGAGCTTTTCGGCGAATTTATATCCATCGCCCGTGGAGCCTGTACGGTGGTAGCTCTTGCCCCCCGTCGCGATAATCAGACTGTCGCAGGGAACCTCTTTGTCCTCAACGATAACTCCCTTAACGGCGCCGTTTTCCGAGACCACATCCACAACGGGCTTGTGAATTATCTTACAGCCGTTATCCAGCGCGAAGCTTCGCATCGTATCGACGACATCCATAGCCCTGTCCGACACGGGAAAGACTCGGTTACCGCGCTCAACCTTTGTTTTCAGCCCCAAGCCTTCAAAAAAGGCTACAATATCCTCGGGAGAAAAATTATTGAGCGCGCTGTACAAAAAGCGGCTGTTCACGGGAACGTTCTGCATAAAGGTCTGGATATCGCAGAGGTTAGCGAGGTTGCACCTGCCCTTACCCGTTATGAGAAGCTTTCTGCCGACCTTATGCATTTTCTCATATATCGTGACGTCGGCTCCGTACATCGAGGCGTAACCGCCCGCCATAAGTCCTGCGGCGCCCGCGCCGATTATAACTACCTTAGTCATTTGGAGTTGTGCTTCCGAGGTTGTCATAAACGCCCTGATGGTTCCATACAAGCTCAAGCTCCTTGAACGTATCCGTAACCTCGTCCTTCTTCTCAAGGACTGTAGCGACTATAAGAGCGTTGATAAGGCTCAGCGGCGCTACGAGCGAGTCTACGACAGACGCCATATCGCTCCTGGCGATAAGCACGTGATTCGCCGCGGATACAAGCGGAGATACCATACTGTCGGTGATCGCGATAACGTTAGCTCCCCTCTCCCTCGCGAGCGACATCGACTCAACAGCCATTGTGCTGTAACGCGGAAAGCTGATTCCTATCATAACATCCTGCTCGCTTATACGGAAAAGCTGCTCGTATGTATGAGTTTTCGACGTATCCGTAATAACTCTTACGTTGTCAAATATAAGTCCGAAGTAATAGCCGAGGAACTGCGCCAGAGAAGCGGTTGAACGCACTCCGAAGATATAGATTCTGCGAGCCTTGACGATCGACTTTACAGACGCGTCAAAGTCCTTGTGAGAGGTTTCCTCAAGCGTGCGGCGGATCTTGTCGATATCCTGATTCATAATCGATTCCAGAACGTCGTCGTCGCCGATCCTGTTAGTCGTAACGTCAATACGCTGAACAGATGTAAGCTTGTCGCGGATCATCTCCTGCATAGCCTTCTGAAGCTTTGGATAGCCCGAATATCCGAGCTCTGTCGCGAATCGTACAACCGTACTCTCGGAAACGCCGACGGTCTTGCCGAGCTTTGAGGCTGTCATAAACGCCGCCTGGTCATAATGCTCCTCGATATAGTTCGCGATACGCTTCTGACCCTTTGAGAAGCTGTTCATATTGACTTCTATTCTTGAAAGTAAATGCTCTACCATATATATAAACTTCCTTATTAATAAAATAACGCGCTTACGCACCAATTCATTTTACCACTATAACTTGCAAAACTCAACTGTTTTGCAAGATTTTTTAAGAAGAATTGCAAGTTTCGGAAAAATGTATCCCGAATTCTTGCAAAACGATATTTATTATGTTAAAATTGTTAAGTAATTCTGAAAATCGGAGGCAGTGATGATAGCTATAATTGATTACGGCGCGGGAAATATCCAGAGCGTCTACAAGGCGCTGAGGTTCATCGGCGCGGAATGTGTCGTCACAAGCGACAGAGAAACGATTTTAAACGCCGACGGAGCTATACTCCCGGGCGTAGGCGCGTTCGGCGATTGTATGGAAAATATGGAGCGCACGGGTACAAAGGAAGCTACTCTTGATTTTATAAAAACAGGCAAGCAGTTCCTCGGAATCTGCCTTGGGCTACAGCTTCTTTTTCCCGAAAGTGAGGAAAACGCAGGCGTTGTAGGGCTCAGTGTCCTCAAAGGCAAAATCAGAAGGATCCCCTCGGGCGAGGGCTTGAAGATCCCGCATATGGGCTGGAATAATATTGAGATAAAAAAGAAGGACGGTATTTTCAAGGGTATTGAGGGCAGTCCTTACGTTTACTTTGTACATTCGTACTACCTTGACGCCGACGATAAGGAAATCGTCAGCGCTCAGACGGAATACGGCGTCAGGATCGACGCGGCGGTCAGCTTTGAGAACGTGACCGCGACTCAGTTCCACCCCGAAAAAAGCGGTGAAACAGGGCTTATAATGCTTAAAAACTTTGTAGAAATGTGTGGTTAATATGTACGCGAAAAGAATAATCCCCTGCCTCGACGTTAAGAACGGCAGGGTTGTAAAGGGTATGAGCTTTGTAAATCTTGTGGACGCGGGCGACCCCGTTGAGTGCGCGAAGCAGTACGATAAAGAGGGCGCTGACGAGCTTGTATTTCTCGACATCACGGCTTCATCCGACGCACGCAAAACTGTTGTTGATATGGTCGCCAAGGTCGCGGACACTATCTTTATCCCCTTTACCGTCGGCGGCGGAATCAGAACAGTTGATGATTTCAACGAAATACTCAGAGCAGGAGCCGATAAGGTGAGCGTCAACTCGGCGGCAATCAAGCGTCCCGAGCTCATAAACGAGGCGGCGAAGAAATTCGGCAGTCAGTGCGTAGTTGTCGCGATCGACGCTAAACGCAAGGGCGACAGCTGGGAGGTATACATCAACGGCGGCAGGATCCCCATGGGAATCGACGCGGTCGAGTGGGCTGTTGAGTGTGAAAAGCGCGGCGCGGGAGAGATCCTGCTCACCAGTATGGACGAGGACGGTCAGAAAAAGGGCTATGACCTCGCGCTTACAAGGGCTGTATCCGAAAGAGTTAATATTCCCGTTATCGCGAGCGGCGGCGCGGGAGCCTTAGAACACTTTTACGACGCCTTCACCGAGGGCAAGGCTGACGCGGTGCTCGCGGCGAGCCTGTTCCACTTCGGCGAGATTCCGATCCCGAAGCTCAAGGAATATCTGAAAAAAAAGAATATCTCAATCAGAATGTAAAAACATGGAGCCGTCGCAATATCGACGGCTCCAGAGTTTATAGTGATAGTTATAAGTGGCAAGTGATAAGTTATGGTCGTGTATATGGGCTCTTCTGTGGGAGCGTTTATTCACGAACGTTTTAATGTGCTCGAGAATATCATTATATATGTATATAGCAAAGCTGTTATTTGTTTTTGATACTATCAATAAGAATATTGATTGCTTTTATTTGGTGGTCTGATAAACCATTTGTATCTATAATAACTTGTGGTCGCTTTGTTTCTTTACCAAGTAAATAGTCAGTGCTGACATTGTAAATGTATGAAAGAGATAACAATACTTCTGTGCTTGGTGTTCTTTCTCCTGTTTCATATCCTGAAACAATAGATGTCGATATATTGAGCTTTTTTGCTACATCTTTTTGTGAAAACCCGTATTTATTTCTGAGCTGTTTTAATCTATTAGGTAATCCTTTAATCATTGTGTATCACCCCAACACTCATTGTAAAGCACCATCTTACGCTTTAGGTGTTCGTATTTTACACTAAAAGTGTTGACAAGATAATCTGAAAGTGTTATTCTTAACTAAGAAAGGGTGATAATTATGAAAAAACTTATCAGTATAATTCTTTGTTTAAATCTGATTATGTCAACTTCTGCAATAGGGGCTTATGCAAAGACCAAGTCATACGTAAAATCTTTAAAACTATCTTCAAAATTCAAGAAAGAATCTACTATAATAATTCCAGCTAATAAACAATCTGCATCTATATCCTTTAAAGTTACAATAAAAACAAAAGGGAACGCATCTACAGGATATTTTGTTAATACATCTAATAAATCTGTTGTAAGCGTCAAAGCACGAAAAAACAAAGTTACATTAAAAGCAAAGAAACCCGGTTTCGCTGAAATAACTGTTAAGACAAAAGGGAAAAATAAAAGTGGAAAAAGAATTAGCAAGAAGATGTTTCTCACTGTAAAAACAAATAAATTCGGCAAGGTACGCGGCACGATTACATATTTTTACAATAATTACGTTGGGAGTAAACCTGATAGAGGTGCAAGAGTTATACTTTATGGTGATTCGGGTTTTTCTGAAGAAACAAGAGCAGATGGTACAGGAAATTATATATTTGATCGTGTTCCTGTCGGTGAGTATGATATATATATAGAATCTTTCTATACATCAGAAGTTACTTATGGCACAGTCACCGTATATGAGAATGACACAACTACATATAGCTATGATTTCTTTCCATGGTAAGATAACACAACTTAAAAAATGAGCTGAAAAGGGACTGCCTCGGCAGTCCCTTTATAATTATCTTTTTAAAGGAGTGAAGATTTCCTCGCTCACCTCGATGAACCTGTCAATCGCTTCCTGTCCGCACTTTTCACGGACGAGCTCAATTGTCTTTGAATACTCGTCGGGATTACCGCGGCTCAGGTTGTGACAATCTGTTCCGACTATGTCAATGTAGCCGCGCTTTATGTACTTTAAGAGCTTGCGCTTCTGACCGAAGTGCCTGAAAGCTCCGACGTTGGTCTGAATCAGAATATCCTCGTCGCACAAATCCTGAACCAAGCCCTCGCTTGACATCAGATTTTCGTAGCGCTCAATATGAGTGAGCACGGGCTGTAAGCCGTAGTTTCCGCGCAGTCGGTTGAAGTAGTCCATCGTATGCTCTGAAAAATGAGAGCTGAAAGAAAACTCGCAGAGTATAAATTTTGAACCGCCGTAGCATACGTCGGATATATCCTTGTTGTTAAAAAGGTATCTCGTCACATAAACCTCCGCGCCGACGCAGATATTGACGTCAGCGGGAATGTGCGGAAGAAGCTTGTCCAGCGACTTCTGACGGCGCTCGACAAAGCTCTCCAAGCTTTCTTCATTTGTATAGAAATGCGGCGTAAAGCAAATATTCTTTACATCCTGCGCTCTGAGCTTCTCGATAATCTCAAGGCTCATCTCGACGCTTTTGGAGCCGTCGTCCATCTCGGGCAGGATGTGAGAGTGCATATCGTAATACATAGAATCAAACCTTTTTGATAAGATAAGTTTTAGATAAACTCACAGACCTTCTCTCCCATTTCGGTTGTGCTTACCTTTGTCATACCCTCGGCGTAAATGTCGGGAGTACGGTACTTCTTGAGAGTTTCGTTAACGGCCTTCTCGATAGCGTCGGCGGCTTCGCTCTGATCAAGAGAGTAACGGAGCATCATAGCTACCGAAAGAATTGTCGCGAGAGGATTCGCGATACCCTGACCTGCGATGTCGGGAGCTGAACCGTGGATAGGCTCGTAAAGTCCGAACTTGCCCTCGGCTAAGCTCGCGGAAGCGAGCATTCCGATTGAGCCCGCGATCATTGAAGCCTCATCGGAGAGAATGTCGCCGAAAATATTGGAAGTAACGATAACGTCAAACTGACGGGGATTGCGTACAAGCTGCATAGCGCAGTTATCAACGTAGAGGTGGTTGAGCTCAACCTCGGGATATTCCTTGGCGACCTCGATAACGGTCTCACGCCAGAGTCTTGAGCTCTCCAGAACGTTAGCCTTGTCAACGCTCGTGACCTTTTTATTTCTCTTCATAGCCATTTCAAAGGCTGTGCGCGCGATACGCTGAATCTCGGGAACGGAGTACATCTCTGTATCCCACGCCGCGGGAGAACCGTCCTCGGCAGTACATCTGCCGCGCTTACCGAAGTAAATTCCGCCCGTGAGCTCACGCACGATAAGAATATCGAGCTGACCGCCGATGATCTCGTCCTTGATAGGAGAATCGCCCTGCAGGGGCTCAAAGATAACGGATGGGCGAAGATTTGCGAAGAGTCCGAGCGCTCCGCGGATACCGAGAAGTCCAGCCTCAGGTCTTTTATTACCGGGGAGGTTGTCCCACTTGGGACCGCCTACAGCGCCGAGAAGTACACTGTCGGAAGCCTTACATTTATCAATAGTCTCCCGAGGAAGCGGCTCACCTGTCGCGTCGATCGCGCAGCCGCCCATAAGAGCCTCGTCGTATTCTACCTTGAAGCCGAATTTGTCGGCAGTTTTATTGAGTACCTTTACCGCCTCGTCAACAATTTCGGGACCGATACCGTCGCCCTTAAGCAGTGTAATTTTGTATGTGTTCATTAAGATTACTCCTTATATCATAGTGTCACATATTATTATCACATATTTTTCGCTTTAAGATTGTAAACTATGCTACAATTACGGTCATTCGTCATTATTTTGAACGGGAATCTTTTGGTATACCTCGCAGACTCTGTCCCTCTGCCACAGCATAGGATTGACTCTGACGGAATATCCGAAGCCGTTGTCCATAACCCACTCAAACGGCTTCGCCCTCGGGATACCGTATACCGAGAGCAGAGTCATTATAACTCCGCCGTGAGTGATCACTACAGCCTCTGTATTGCCTGTTTTCATCAAACCGTCAACTATCTGTTCAAAAATCATACAGACTCGCTTTGTGAAATCCGCCCCGCTCTCACCTCTCGGAGGCTTAACGTCCGTCTGACCCGCGAGCCACTTTTCAAAATCGGGGTTATCCTTAAGCTCGTCCGCGGATTTATTCTCCCACTCGCCGAAGCAACATTCGCTGAGCTGGTCGATAACGAGCGGCTTCTGGTGCGGATAGAGAATACGCGCGGTTTCGGTACAGCGCTTGAGAGGGCTTGTAAAGACAACCTGCGTACCGGGGTAGATATAACGGGCGTCATATTCCTCGAGGTTGAGCTTTCCCTCGTCGCTTAAAGGAACGTCGGTCGTGCCGATATACTTGCCCTTTAATGTGTCGGCGATGTCGCCGTGACGGATAAAATGAATTAAATACGATTGCATAATAACATCTCACTTTACAAATTGCTTAATTGGTGTTATACTTTCAGTAATATTACAGGAGGTAATAATTATGAACAAGGAATTCGGCAGGACCATCACAGGACTCAGGAAAAAGAAGGGTATAAGTCAGAAGGACGCCTGCGCGGAGCTGGGTATTTCCCAGGCGCTTTTGTCGCATTATGAGAAGGGGATCCGCGAGTGCGGACTTGACTTTCTCGTAAGGCTTGCCGACTACTACGAAGTAAGCGTAGATTACCTCCTCGGCAGAGCATCAAATACTAATGACGCGGAGGATGAAAGCCTCCCCGACGGCCTTGAGGACATAAACAGGCGTAAAACAAATACCTACTGTATGCTCAACAGGAAATTACAGGTTAATACAACGGCGGTGATCTACAGCCTGCTCGCCGAAATCAATAACAAAAAGCTTACGCGCTCTGTCAGCGAATATCTGAGCGTCGCTCAGTACAGCGTGTTCAGAAAGCTATACACGGCAAATGATGAGAGCTCGGGTATCTTTGATATTGATGAAGCCGAGACCGATAATTACTGCAGGGCTCATATGGCGCTGAGTGAGGCTAGAATAAGCGATACCCTGCGTAATCTGGACATTCCGAAGATAAGCGCCGAGCTTATGGAGGAACGCTTTGAGGAAAACTATCCGCCGTTCCATCAGCTAATTATGAACGCCGAAAAGGCGCTGAACCAGAGCTTTAAAATTCAATAATTATATATAGTAACCGACCGGCTCAAAACAGGATTTTGAGCCGGCCTTTATATGTCAGGAAATAAATCTCATTAATAGGTTGTTTTTTCGGTAGCCTCGCTGCCCTTGCTGACGATAATCGTAATAGTCGAGCCGTCCTCGAGAGTATCGCCCTTCTTGTAATCCTTATAGCCGATTACGCAACCGTCCTCGATATCCTCATTATACTGATACTCGGCGTTTACGACAAAGCCCTCGTTAGCGAGAAGCTTGGCGACAACGTTGACGGTTTTCTTTTTAATAGCGGGTAGCTCGCGCATCTGCTTACCCTTACTCAGCTTGACGGTTATTGAAATCTCGCCCTGAGCTGTAAGCTGACTGCCTGCCTTGGGGTTCTGATCCATAATAACGCCCTCGGCATACTTATCGCTGTAAGCCTCGGCTGTATCACGGTAAACGGTGATCGTGCCCTTGCCCTCAGCCGCCTGAACAGCCTCGTCATAGGTCATTCCCACGTAATTGGGAATAGTCTCGCCCGTCCACTTTTCGGTAGAGGCGCTAGTAGCCTGGTTAGGATCCTGAACAAAAAGTCCGCTGAGCGGATTCTGGCTGATGAAGAATACACCCAAAGCTCCGAGTAAGAGAATCGTTACTACCGAAGCGATAACCGCCGCGGCGCCGTGGGACATACCCCTCTTACCCGAAAGATTGGATTTCTTAACGTTCATATTGGCTGTACGGGAGATTTCCTCCTGAATAGCCTGAGCCGTGTGTGAAACGGAAAGCTGTGAACGCAAATCGTCAAAATCTGTGATACGGTTCTCACGCTTGACCTGTAAGCCGTTGGCGATAGCCGTTACGACGTGAGGCGGCAGGCGCTTAACCGTACTTGTGCTCATAAGCAGACGGGAATCCTTCAATCTCTCCTTAGCCGAAGCGGGAAGATTGCCCGTCAGCGCGTAGAACAGAGTCGCCGAGATTCCGTAGATCTCCGTGATAGAGTCAATCGGGAAATTGTCCTCGTACTGCTCGGGAGCCGCGCAGCCCGAATAGAGCTGACTCTTGAGCGGTGTGCCGCGCTTACGCTCGTTAGCTGTAGCGAAGCCTGCAATTTTTATCTTACCGTAAGCGGTAACGTACATATTCTTCGGGGAAATCGCGTAGTGACCGAGTCCGCGTCTGTGCATGGCCTCCAAAGCCGAAATCACAGGCATAAACAGCGGGCGCGCTATATCCCACTCGAGATGACCGTTACTGCGCTCGACATATTCCTCAAAGGGAATGAGGTCTTGATTTTCCTCGATAACATAAGCGGTATTGTTTTCCTGAAAAATATTATGGATCTTGATAAGAGCGGAAAAATCCTTAAGCTCCGCTATGGTACGGAAATAAGAGATAAAATCCGACATAAGCTTTCTGAAAACGTCCTCGTTCTCAAAGCGTACCCGAATGTTGAGCTCGTCATTTTCTCTCTCAAAAAGTCCCATAGGCAAGAACTCGCAGAGAATCACTACATCGCCTGTTTGCTTATCAAAGGAAATGTAGCGTGTGCTCTCACCGTTGGTATCAAGCACGGAGCCGACTATATAGCGTCCGTGAAGAACCGTACCGTATGGTAAAAAAGGAGAATGCTGTTCTGTGGAATTATCAAACGCGCAGGACGGACAGATTATGTTGTCCCCTATCTCGCGCATACAGCCCATACATAAAGACATTTCTTTACCTCCCTCGCGGTTTTACACAATAATATAGTTTATTATATCATATGAAAATACTCAATTGCAACCAATACAGGTCTTTTTATTGTTACAGTTTTGTTAGATAAGCGCCGAAAACGGCAATTTTTATTACATAAGAGTTTCAATGAACAAAAGACATATTCCGCCGCTCACTATAATACTTACGTCGCCGCTGTTAAAAATATTCGACAAGCCAATGCCGTCGGAGGTTTTCATCCTCAGATTATCGGCTGGATACTCAACATCCCCCGTATATGTAACGACCGCCTCGTCGCATCCGAACGGAAATACCGAAAAGGTTTTACCCTTTTGATTTTTTATTTCGTGCTCGCCCTCGGTCAGAACGGTCACATACTCATTCTCGCTTAGAGCCGACGCCTTAACTCCGCGCTCCGCAAGATACATAAGCACGCAGAGATTAGAGAAGCTGTGGTCTGATCTTCCGCCGAGAGCACCGAGCAGCACTACCTCGTCAAAGCCCTTTTCAACAGCGACCGCGGCGCAGTGCATACTGTCGGAATCGTCCTTGTGGGTATTGAGGGTGATCGTAGGAATATCGTCGGGACGATCACCTGGGTAGGAATCGAAATCTCCGACAAGCAAATCGGGTTTTACTCCCGCGTTAAGAGCGTGGCCGTAACCGCTGTCGGCGCACATTACAAAGTCGCCGTCCGTTACCGTCTTTCTTATAAAATCGGATGAGCAGTCGGGAGAGCCGCAGATTATAATACATCTCATCGTTTTTCCCATTCCTTAATATCCTTTACCTCGTTGTACATAGCGACGTAGCTTTTGTGGCGGCTTTCGGGAATAATGCCCTCGTTGACCGCCTCGATTATACTGCAGCCCTTCTCACAGGTATGCGAGCAGGAGGTAAACTTACAGCTCGTGAGATAATCCTTGAACTCGGGGAAACAGAATCTGAGGTTATCCTTGTCAATCATATTATAGCGCTCTAAATCGACGGTTGAAAAGCCCGGGGTATCGGCTATATAACCGCCTCCGACCTTAAAGAGCTCGACCGTGCGGGTAGTATGCCTTCCTCTGCCGAGCTTATCGCTTATCTCCCCCGTCTCGAGCATAAGCTCGGGATAAAGGGTGTTGAGCAGAGTGGACTTGCCTACGCCGCTGTTGCCTGTAAAGGCAGAGATTTTGCCCTCTAAAAGAGCCTTGATTTCATCAGCGGAGCCCTCCTCCTCGGAGGAATATCCGAACGCCTTGATTTTCGCCTGTCTGTAGGTATTGACGAGCTCGTCGGCTGAGGATAAATCAGACTTTGAAACCACAACCACGGGCTCTATATCGTTATCCACGGCGGCGGCGGTCATCTTGTCGATCACAAGATAATTCGGCGACGGATCAACCGTTGATACGACGATCACGAGCATATCAATATTTGCGAGCGGCGGTCTTCTCAGCTCGTTTTTACGCGGATAAATCTCGTCAAGAGAGCAGTAACCCTCGTCCTTGACCGTGATTTTCACCTTGTCGCCTGTTTTCGGAGAATTATTCTTTTTCCGAAAAATACCTCTCGCCTTACACTCATATATTCTTTCGGCGGCTTCTACATAATAGAAGCCGCCTGTGATTTTAACTATAATTCCGTTTAAGCTTTGCAATCAGTTACCTCCCGCGTCTGTATCCTCGGTTTCCTGAGCCTGAGCGTCAGTCTCCGGAGCCGCTGTTGTGGTGGGTTCCTCGGTAGTAGGCGGCTCTGTAGTAGGCGGTTCCGTGGGGATAAAGTCATAGGACGATACGTCGGAGCTGCCTGCCGAATAGTCGATTACATACTTGCGGTAGGTCTGACCGTTGAGCATTACGATAACCGTTGAGGTTCCGCTGCCTGTGAAGGACATAGCGTAGCTCGAGTTGTAGGACGGGTTGATTTTCTTTGAATAATTGTAATCAACCTTACCGTCAACCGATACGGTCATCTCAATGTCGTAGTCGATATTGGACGGAAGATCTACGGCGATATTAACCGTGGTCTGACTGCCCTTACCCGAGCTTACCACGAGGTTAACAACCGTTCCTTCCTCAACCTTACTGTACTGGAGAGGAGACTGCTGAATAACAGTTCCCTCGGGCTCGAGGCTCTCATCATCATAGGTATACTTGCACTCGAGCTTTTTGTTAACGAGCTTTTTCTGAGCGTCGTAGAGAGTCGTGTCCGTAACCTTGGGCACGGTGATCTTCTCGACGTACTCCTCCTTGGCTACGATAACGTAAACCGTTGAGCCTACTGTCGCCTTGACTCCCGCGGGCGGGAAGGTGTCGCAGACATATCCCTTGGGAGTTAATTTATCGTAAACCTCAACGACCTGAGCGGAAAGATTTCTTCCCTCAAGCGCCTTAACGGCGTCCTTTTTAGTCGTATTTTTAAGATAAGGAACCGAGATCTCTGTATCCGTACCGTTGACGGTAAGCTCGATTACGGAGCCCGACTTGACTCTCTTTGAGCCCGGCTCGGGATCCTGCTCGAGAATCTCGCCGATTTCCTTATTCTTTACGTATTTACTCTTGAGCTCAAACTTGAAGTTGTTGGGATTCTTTTCCTTAGCCTCAACAATGCTCATTCCGACGTACTTGGGAACCTCGACGTCGGTTGACTGAGCAGAGGTACAGCCCCTGAACAGCGCGATCGACATAACGATCACGAGTACGATAACCGCCGAGATTATAATACTCTTGACAACGTAGTAGGAGGTTTTATGCTCCTTCTTGCTCTCAAGCTCCTCAGCCTCATCGTCGTCATCCTCTTCGATCGGAGGAAGCTCTTTCTCCTCGGGCAATGGCTTAATGGCTTTTTTAAGGCTCTTAACGTGACGCGTAGGCTCGGAATCCACAAAGTATTTATAGTCAAAGCGAACGTTGGGATTGAGCCTGAATCTCTCGAGGTCGCCGAGCATATCGAGCGCGGTCTGATATCTGTCCTCGGGATTCTTCTGCATAGCGTGCATCGTAATCTGCTCGAGTCCGAGAGGTATGCCCGGGTTGATGTCGCGGGGCATTTCGGGAGTAGACTGGAGCTGCATAAGCGCTACAGATACGGCGCTGTCAGCGTCAAAGGGCAGCTTGCCCGTGATCATCTCGTAGAGCATTACGCCTACTGAGTAGATGTCGGACTTGCCGTCAGTCTTACTTCCTCTCGCCTGCTCGGGTGCTATATAATGAACAGAGCCTATAGCCTGTTCGGTCATAGTCTTGGTCTTGGTGTCTACCAGTCTGGCGATACCAAAGTCCGTAACCTTGATCGTGCCGTCCTGGAGAAGCATAATGTTATGGGGCTTGATGTCGCGGTGGACAACGCCCTTAGTGTGAGCGTGCTGGAGAGCCTTTAGAATCTGCGTCGTGAGGTGAAGCGCCTCGCGCCAGTCAAGCACTCCCTGCTGACCGATATATTCCTTGAGCGTGATTCCGTCGATATACTCCATTACGATGTACTGGATCATATCGCCGAAGCTTACGTCATATACTTTTACAATATTGGGGTGAGAGAGCATAGCGATCGCCTTGCTCTCATTTTTGAAGCGGCGGATAAACTCCTCGTTGTTGAGAAACTCGTCCTTGAGGATTTTGACCGCGACTTCT
>CACYDB010000172.1 GCA_902773035.1 uncultured Ruminococcus sp.
CGACGTAGAGGCTTGGTCGCCCAGACAGAAAAAATATTTTGAGGTCGGCTCATGCTCCAACCTCGGCGACGCTCAGGCTCGCAGACTCAAAATCAGAGTTAAGGGCGAGGACGGCACAAAATACTTCGCTCACACTCTCAACAACACTGTTGTCGCTCCGCCGAGAATGCTGATCGCGTTCCTCGAGAACAACCTGCAGGCTGACGGCTCTGTCAGGATCCCCGAGGCTCTCAGAGCTTATATGGGCGGACAGGAAGAAATACGCAACGCGTAATTCCAAACTAAATCGGAATAAGCGTCGGGAGGTCAATCCGACGTATAATAAAAGGAGGTATTCTTTTGGAAAGTATCAAAAAGTACATCGCTGAGTTTATCGGCACGGGCGTACTGGTTGTCGGAGGCTGCGGAACAGCTGTCGCGATCAACACGGTAACCACAGGTCACGGAGGGCCTACTCCTACTGCCGCGACGGTTGTCGCGATTGCTCTGGCGTTCGGTCTTTCGATCGTCGCGATGGCGTATTCGATCGGCAACGTTTCGGGATGTCACATCAATCCTGCAGTATCACTCGGAATGCTCGTAAGCGGCAAGATGTCGGCTAAGGATTTCATCGGCTACGTAATCGCTCAGTTCCTCGGAGCTACAGCGGGCGCCGCGGGACTCTGGCTCGTATTCGGAAGCAACGCAAGTCTCGGCGCTAACGGCTACGGCGACTCAAGCGCGCTGCACATCGGCGCGGTAGGCGCGGGCATCGTTGAGGTAGTGCTGACCTTCATCTTTGTACTGCTTATCCTCGGCGTAACGTCGAAGGCTGAGAACGGTAAAATCGCGGGTCTTGTGATCGGTCTGACCCTCGTATTCGTTCACCTTATCGGTATCTGCTTTACCGGCACTTCTGTTAACCCCGCGAGAAGCTTCGGCCCCGCTATCCTTCAGGGCGGCGTAGCTTTAAGACAGCTTTATGTATTCATTATCGCTCCGTTGGTCGGCGCGGTAATTGCGGGACTGGTTTACAGATTCCTTATCGCAGAGAAGAAGGCTTGATTGTTTAGGTGGTTAAGCAATAAAGAATATAAGAATAGCAAAAATATCGCGGGCTGTCGAGTGGCAGTCCGCGGTTTTGTTTATATGGGAAAAGAGTGGGGAGATATAAAAAACGCCGCGGTTAAGCGGCGTAAAATTATTCGATTGAGTTATCGAGATATTCCATTAATTCCTCGTCGTCTTTTCTTTTCTTTTCCTTTACGAAGAGAAACGCTGTGATTGCGGCTGTAGCTGCCGCGACAAATGAAATTATACCGATAAATAATCCAAGCTTGCTTTTTTTCTGCATAATGGACCTCCCGACTTTATTTTATAAACTATATATTAATAATAACAGTTTTTGCGGAAAAGTCAAGGGATTTTTACAAAATTAAAAAGCTGTAACGACTGTAACTTATATACAAAATAAAAAAGCGTGAGCCTGAACTCACGCTTTCAGCTTAAATTATGCGGACGCGTTAAGACGCTTTGCGAGATTTGACTTGCTTCTTGCTGCCTTGTTCTTGTGAAGAATACCCTTGGCTGCTGCCTGGTCAAGCTTCTTAACAGCAAAGCTAACTGCCTCAGCCTTGTTATCAGCGTTGTTCTCGATGGCGATGTACGCCTTCTTGACGGCAGTCTTGAGAGCGGACTTTGTAGCCTTGTTCTGTGCAGTCTTAGTCGCAATTACCTTAACACGCTTTTTAGCTGATTTGATGTTAGGCATTGTCGCACCTCCTTAATTCCTTAAAATCTGAAATCTATTAGTCACGTACATATGATAATACCATTAATGCGTCGAAAATGCAAGCTTTTTTTAAAAAAATTTAAAAAATTTTTAATCTTAGTGCTTGTTTTCACTCTGACCACAATATATTGTGGTTAATTGTCCTTGGGGTGCTTCTTGACATAGATGTAAAGCCCTATGAACAGGAGCAGGAAGCACGCGGCGACGATACGGAAGATGATGTTGTACATTCCGTCAAAGAGGTTTACGGGCAGGAGATCGTTTGCGAGATACCATCCGAACATAAATACGAAAAATGTGCCCAATATATATAGTATAGGGCTGAGCTTGCGCGCCGAGTAAAAACAGTACGCGCCCAGAAGCGCCCATAATATCAGATATACTACGTCCATAAATTGCATAGGGATCCCTCCTGATGTGTATTATAGTGGGATAGGTTGGATTTGTCAAATGAAGATTGTGTGAAGTTTTTGAAAAAAGTTTGTGTAGGGTATTGACTTTTTCTGACTTTAGTGCTAAATTAATAATCGTAGAGATTAGCACTCGCACACCTAGAGTGCTAACAGACAGGTAAAGAGGTAAATGATATGGAGATTGCCAATCGTAAAAAGCAAATCCTCACCGCTGTCATTGAAAACTACATCGCGACAGGCGAGCCTATCGGTTCCAAGACGTTGCAGAGCGCTCAGGGCTTTAACGTAAGCTCAGCGACTATCCGCAACGAGCTTTCGGATCTGACGTCGCTCGGCTTCCTCAGACAGCCGCATACCTCGGCGGGACGTGTTCCCACGGAGGAGGGCTACAGGTTCTATGTCGATAACCTGCTTGAGTACAGTGAGCCTGACGAGAGAGTCAGGAGATATATCGACAGCAGGCTGCGAGCCTCAGATGACGCTCCCGAGCATATCCTCGAGACCTGCGCGTCAACGCTGAGCGAGCTGCTCGGAATTGCCGCCGCGGCGACTACGCCCGGAGGTGAGGACTCGAGAGTCCACCGCATAAGGTTTGTTCAGACCGGGCGGTACACCTCGATGCTGGTGCTTATCACGTCGGCGGGTATGATAAAGAGCAGGCTGTTCAGATGTGACTTCGCGATCACGCCCGAGATGCTCAACGTCTTTGACCGCGCGCTGAATGAAAAGCTCGCGGGTGTAAGACTCGGCTACGTCAACAAGGCGTTCGCTCAGACCTTCGCCGCTTCATTCGGCGAGCTGGGAATGTTGATGCCCGATATGCTTATGGCGGCGATTGACGCCTGCAGGGACGCGCTGAGTACGAACGTTTATACCTCGGGAGGCACAAGGCTTCTGTATCAGGGAGATCTGATCGCCGCGCGTGATGTGCTGGAATTCCTCGGAGACAAGGATGAGAGCGGAAAGCTGTTTGAGGCTTTGCCCGAGGGTACGAATATATTTATCGGTAAGGAAAATTCCTCGCCGTTGCTCAGGCGCAGCGCCTTAGCCGCGACGAGATATAATATAGATAACCGACCCGCCGGAGCGCTGGGAGTTATCGGTCCGCTGAGGATGGATTACAAAAGCGCGGTTTCGATTCTCGAATACACGGCGAAGTCAGCCGGTGAATTAATAACTGAATTGATCGCGGGATAGAAAGGGATGAAAATTATGAGCGAAGAAAAAAAGACGGAAGCGACCGAGGAAAAGGTTGCCGAAGAAGTAAAGTCCGATAAGACGGATAAAACCGAAAAAACGGAAAAGAAAAAAGTTAAAAAGGATAAAAACAAGGAAAAGATCGAGGAGCTTGAAAAGGCGCTTGCAGATGAAAAGGATAAGCGGCTGAGGCTGATGGCTGAGTATGACAACTACCGCAAGAGAACGGCTTCGGAAAAGCTCGGTATCTACGACGACGCGACCGCTAAGGCGGTTGAGGAGCTGCTTCCCGTAGCTGACAGTATCACAATGGCTATGCAGAATACTCAGGACGCTCCCGAGGAATTCAGAAAAGGCATTGAGCTTGTGGGAAATCAGCTAAAGACCTCGTTTGAGAAGCTCAAGGTTGAGGCATTTTGTGAGGTTGGCGACGAGTTCGACCCTAACCTTCACAACGCCGTTTCTAAAATCGAGAGCGACGAGTATGAGGAAAATCAGATAACCGCCGTATTCCAGAAGGGCTATAAGCTCGGCGATAAAATTATTCGTCACGCTATGGTTCAGGTTTGCGGATAACTGAGGGCAACAGGGGCAACCCTAACCTCGCTTTAAACGGAGTAATTTTGCTGATTTCCGGCTTGTCAAACATCACCAGGCGACAGCCTGCTAATGTTTTCCGCACCGCAAATCATCTAAAATTCCAACCGTTTAAAGTCTGAAAGAGTTTTGCCTGTAAATCAGCAAAACAAAACATTAAGAAATCTATGTACAAAAAGGATTAACAGAAGCAATTCGACAAAACCGAGGTTCGGGTTGCCCCTGTTACCCTATATATAAATAAATTTTTACGGAGGTAATTTATTATGGCAAAAACAATAGGTATAGATTTAGGTA
>CACYDB010000173.1 GCA_902773035.1 uncultured Ruminococcus sp.
AAGCAACCAAATATCAAGCATAGATCAATTGATTGTAAACAGGAATTATGATGAAGCGCATAATGTTTGTATAGAACTTATTGAAAGGATGAAACTGGTATACACACCGATAAATACGAATAATCCTGTTTTAAACGCGGTATTGAATGTTGAAATGGAAAAAGCAAAAAAGAATGGTATTAGTTTTAAGACAGAAATAAATGATGAAATGATTGAATTCAAAAACAATATCGATTTGATTTCATTGATAGGAAATATGTGCGATAACGCGATTGAATATCTATCTAAGTGTCCTGAAAATCTAAAGTATATGGAGTTAAGTGTTACCCGACATAATGATTATTATATAATATCGTGCAAAAACAGAATTGACTCATCAATATTATCTGATAACCCAGATTTAAAGACTTCAAAGCCAGATGAAGTCAACCACGGAAAAGGTTTATTAATTATTAAAGATGTGGTAAATAAATACAACGGTAATGTTAGTTTTCAGGAAAACAGCGGTTGGTTTATAATTAATGTGATTTTGGAAAGTCTATTTTTACCAGAAAACGATTGATTTTTACCAGTTTAAATATAATCTAATAAAAGTTGCTATTCTTATATTGCGGAGGATGTAGAACTACATTCAAAAGCACAAGAATAACAGTTTAATTTAAGGAGGTTTTAGTTATGAAAAAAGTTATCTCAATCATTATCACAGTAACACTACTGTTGAGTGTGTTGTCTGTAAGCGTGGTCGTACACGCAGCGACAGAGGAAAAAATATGCGGCGATTACAAGTACACCGCTGACGGTGGTAAAGCTGTAATCACAGGGTATACGGGAAGCGAAAAGGAAGTAATTATTCCTTCTGACTTAGACGGAAATACCGTTACCGCATTGGGAAAGGGCTTATTCGAGAGCAATAAAAATATAGAAAAGGTTACTATCCCCGAATCTGTTGATCTTGTAGGCGCAAACGCTTTCGCAAGCTGCGGCAATCTTAAGAAAATAACAATCAAATCAAATCTTGAGGTAATTCCGCGGGGAATGTGCAACGACTGTCCTAAATTAGAAGAAGTAAATCTCCCTGATTCAATCGTCACGGTAGATACGTTCGCTTTTGATAGTTGTAAAAGCCTCAAGTCGATTAATCTTCCCGAAAAAACAGAGGTTATTAAGCTTAACGCTTTCAGCGACAGCGGACTTGAAAAGCTTAATATCGGCAAAAACGTCAGTGTAATAAAAGGACTTATCGGTGCGAAAAAGCTTTCAAAAATCACGCTTGATAAAAACAATAAAAACTTTTCTATAAAAAACGGAATCCTCTACAGCAAAGATAAATCAAAGCTTGTATTTGTTCCGTCCTTATTGAACCGTAAGATATTAACAGTGCCCGCTACTGTTAAAACAATTAAAAGCGCGGCGTTTTCTTATAATAAAAAACTGGAGAAAGTAAATCTTAATAAGGTTCGTACAATCGAAGGAAGCAATTTCAGATATTGTAATATCACAAAGATAGTTATTCCAAAGACGGTTAAGAGTATTTATGAAGGCTGTTTCTTTGGTTGCGGTAAGCTTAAGTCAGTTAAATTCAAAAGGACTAAGCCCATGTATATTTGGAATTATTGCTTCAGCGAATGTAAAAAACTGAAATACGCCGAATATCCCCTGCTAAAGAAGGACGCCTGCGGTGACGGTATTTTTGATACCTGTCCTGCGCTTAAGAAAATTAAGGTTAAAAGCGGAGTAAAAAGTGTTCCGTGGCTGACTTACGGCAATAAAACGTTTAAGGAAGTAATTATTCCGAAGAGCGTTAAAAAGATTGACAAAAATCTCGGTTATCATTATAGCGGTAAAAAGAAAACAGCGGTAAAAGGCTTTACAATTAAAGGTAAGAAAAACTCGACCGCTTATAGATATGCTAAGAAAAACAAGTTTAAATTTATAGCTTTAAAGTAATTGTTAAGCAAAGACCGTTAATGCAAAGGTTGGATAAAGCGAGAATTACAGCTAAAGACAATACAAGATAATACGGCAAACCCGGAATCCGCTTTCGCGAATTCCGGGTTTTTCTATATTCAGAGACGTATGATTTTCATACGCCTTCTTTTGTTGATTTTTTTCGCAAAATCTGCCGAATATCTGAAATTCTGTCAAATATTATTTTATATCTATCCGTAGCCTTTTACCCATTGCATTTTTCGTAACATAATGTTATAATAATTTGGTATAGAATTTTGTAGAATAGGGGGACCGAAAATGAAACCAAAGGTTACATTACTCGCATATACGCCCAATCCCGAACAGGTAGTCGCAATGGCGGCGAAGCTCTGCTACTCGCCTTCCGACATCGCAAATATCAGGGAGGGACTTGACGAGAAGAGTACCGCTGATTTTATTCAGATGCTCTCGAACCTCGGTCACGGCAGTCCTGTTGAGCACGCATCCTTTACCTTCGGAATCGAGGGTATCAGTCGAGCCTGCTCTCATCAGCTCGTGCGCCATCGTATCGCTTCCTATTCACAGCAGTCTCAGCGCTATGTTGACGGCACAAAATTTGAATTTGTGACTCCGCCTGAGATTGAAAAGAATGAAAAAGCCTATAATGCTTATAAGAAAGTTATTGATATGCAGTCCGAGGCTTACCGCGAGATCCGTGACTCTCTTGTCGCGGGCTATATTCGCGAGAATTATCCCGAGTACACAGGCGATGACGCGGAAATAATGGAAAGCTTCAAGGCTGAGAACAAGGGCGAGTATAACGCCTTTGTCAAAAAGGCTAACGAGGACGCGCGTTTTGTGCTCCCCAACGCCTGCACAACAAAGATCGTATGCACCTTCAATACCCGAAGCCTTGACAACTTCTTTGCCCACCGTTGCTGCAACCGCGCTCAGTGGGAGATAAGGGAGGTCGCAGAGCAGATGCTTCTCGAGTGCCTAAAGGTCGCTCCTCATCTGTTCTCAAAGTGCGGACCCTCCTGCCTGTTCGGACCCTGTCCCGAGGGCAAGATGTCCTGCGGTAAGGCTAAGGAAATGAGGGAGAAGTATGGCAGGTAGATTCATAGTCATCGAAGGGCTCGACGGCTCGGGCAAGGCTACTCAGACCGAAATACTGCGTAAAACCCTTGAGGAGAGGGGAGAGAGGGTGCGAAAGCTCACCTTTCCCGATTACGATAACCCAAGCTCTACTCTGGTACAGATGTACTTAAAGGGTGAGTTCGGCGACAATCCCGACGACGTTAACGCCTACGCCGCGGCGGCGTTTTATACCGTTGACCGCATCGCAAGCTATTTAAAATTCTGGAAAGACGACTATGAGAGCGGCTGTACAATTCTTGCCGACCGCTACGCTACCTCCAATATTATTTATCAGATGTCCAAGCTCCCGCAAAGTGAGTGGAGCGACTATATTGATTTTCAGCAGGACTTTGAGTACAACAGAATCAATGTGCCGAAGCCCGATATGATAATATACCTCGACGTTGAACCCGATGTGTCTCAGAAGCTTATGTCACAGCGCTACTCGGGCGACGAAAGCAAAAAGGATCTGCACGAGAAGAATGTGGACTTCCTGCTCAATTGCCGCAAAAGCGCGCTGTATGCCGCCGATAAACTCGGATGGGTACGGATTTCCTGTACCGAGAACGGCGAAATGCGTTCAATCGAGGATATTTCACGCGATATTTTAAATGTAATTGAAGGGTAATTTATGTTCGATTTTAAAACACCGACTAAGGATGATGTGCCCTTTATCCGCAAAATATGCGAAAATTACGGTACGATGGGCTGCGACTTCAACGCGTCCAACATCTTTATCTGGAGAAATAAATACAGTATCAAAACCTGTTTTTTTGACGGTTTCCTCGTACTCGCGTATTTCAGAAACGGCAACCCGTGGGGATATTGCTTCCCGATTGGCGAGGGAGACCCGACCTCCGTTATCGCGGAGATCTTCAAGGACGCTAAGCAGAGGGATATTACGGCTACCTTCGTAATGCTCACCGACGCTCAGCGTGACAGACTTTGCGCAATTACAGGCTATGAGTTCACTTTTACCGAGCTGAAAGGCGACGAGGACTACATCTACACCCACTACGACCTCAGTATGCTGCCGGGTAAAAAATACCACGCCAAGCGCAATCATATTTCAAAGTTTAACCGCTCCTATCCCAATTGGAGCTTTACGATAATCAACAGGGACAACAAGGCTGACGCGCTTTACGTCGCTGAGCAGTGGTTCAAAAACAACGATATTCCGTTCGCCAAGAGCGACGAATACGAGGCGATTTGTATCGCGCTTGAAAACTACGACAGGCTCAATATGCACGGCGCCCTGCTCTATGTTGAGAATAAGCCCGTGGCTATGACGATGGGCTCGAGGATAAACCAGGTGACCTTTGATATACTCTTTGAAAAGGCGCTCACTGAGTACGAGGGTGTTTACGCCAAAATCAATAACGAGTTCGTCAAAACGCTTGTAGGCTTTGAGTTTATCAACCGCGAGGAGGATATGGGTATAGAAAGCCTCAAAAAAGCCAAGATGTCCTACCATCCCGTAGCCATACTCAAAAGATATATCGGAGTCAAAAAAGATGATTGAGCTGAGAATTTCAAAAGAGAGCGATATTAATTCCTTAAAAGAATTATATAGAGCCTGCTTTGATGAAAAAGAAGAAGCGATAGAATTATTCTTTATAAGAATATATAAGCCCGAAATCTGCTACATAGTTGAGAGCGCGGGCGAGCTCTTATCAATGCTTTTCTTCCTCGACACCTCAATCAACGGCAGAAAAGCGGGCTATCTTTACGCCGCCGCCACTAAGGAGGAAGCCAGAGGTAACGGACTGATGAACGGTCTTGTAAACTTCGCTATGGCGACCACTGGCGCGGAAATCTGTGTAACGCTTCCCGCGAGCGACGACCTCTACGGCTACTATCAGGGCATAGGCTTCAAGCCGCTCGAAATCAACTTTGCCGAGGCTGACCGTGAAAAACTCGAAAAGCTAAAAAAGGATTATGACCGCGACGAGCCGGTCGTAAACGGCTATTGCGGAATACGCAACAGAGTGCTCAAGGATAATTTTCTTTTTTGGAATAATAGTCACATCAACTACGCTTTTGACTATAACGCTCTTTACGGGGCAAAGATAGTAAGGAACAACTTCGGCTACGCGATCGCGTATGAGGACGGCAATACCTGCGAGGTCACGGAATTTATCTGCGACGACGCCAACGCGCCTTATATGCTTGCCGATTTACTCGCGCTGACAAATGCGGAAAAATTCACCTTCCGCCTGAGCCCAAGGCAAAAATTCATCACAAGTACGCCAAAGCGCTTTGCTATGGCTAAATATAAAACGGATTTCAGACCTGAAAATATTTACACGGGGCTGACTCTTGATTAGGGTAACAGGAGCAATCCTCACCCCACTTTAAACGGAGTAATTTTGCCGCTTTGCAGCTTGTCGAACGTCAGCAGGCGCCGGCCTGCTAACATTCTCCGCACCGCAAATCGACTAAAATTCCAACCGTTTAAAGTCCGAAGGAGTTTAGCCTAGGTTGATTTTTATTAATCACGGCAAAAGCACAGCAAACCCTGACGGGTTTGCGAGTAATTTAACAAAGGGTAGGCGGAAAGCTGTCCGGCAAAACTGTGGTTCGGATCGCTCCTGTTACCCAAAGGAGAACAATATGATTTATGTAATGCTCGCTGACGGCTTCGAGATCACCGAAGCTCTCACAACAGTTGATATTCTTCGCCGCGCGAAGCTCCCGAACCTCACAGTAGGCGTAACAGGCAAAATTGTTACATCCTCCTGCAAGGTTAAGGTTGAGGCTGACATTCTGCCCGAGGAGGTCGAGCTCGACAAGCTCGATACTGTTATTCTCCCCGGCGGTCTTGACGGCACAAGAAACCTCGAGGCTTCCGACTTCGTACAGAGCGTGCTCGACTACGCGGTTGAAAATGATAAATATATGTGCGCGATCTGCGCGGCGCCGTCGATCCTCGGCCACCGCGGAATCCTCGACGGTAAGAACGCGACCTGCTATCCCGGTTGCGAGACAAACGAGGATAAGGTCAATTATACAGGCGAACCCGCCGTCGCCGACGGTAAGGTTATCACAGGTAAGGGCGCGGGCTGTACAGTTCATTTCGGACTCCTGATCGCCGAGAAGCTCGCCTCAAAGGAAGTCGCGGATCACGTCAGAACTTCTATGCAATGTCCGTAAAAGCTGAGCTTCGGGCTAAATACAAAAGCCTGAGAGAAAGCCTTTCTCCCGAGGAAAAAGCTTTTCTTGACCTTGGAATTACGGAAAATATTCTCAACCTGAACGCCTATAAGCAAGCCGAAACCGTGTTTGTGTTCATCTCAAAGGATATCGAGGTCAATACCTCCGCCGTTATAAAGGACGCCCTCGACTGCGGCAAGAGGGTCGCCGCTCCGAGATGTGACGACGATAAGAATATGTCGTTTTACTTCATCCGCTCATATGATGATTTGAGCGCGGGTGCCTTCGGAGTAAGGGAGCCGAATCCCGATAAATGCGAAATGGCGGGAAGTAAGGCGGATATGATTCTCGTCCCGGGGCTTGTTTATGATGAATCAGGCTTCCGCGTAGGCTTCGGCAAGGGCTACTACGACCGCTTTCTGAAAGGCTTCGAGGGACTCAGCGTCGGAGTGTGCTACTCGGAATGCGTGGTTGAGAAAATAATGAGCGATAAATATGATTTGTCGGTAGATTTGCTCGTTACCGAAAAATCTGTTACATATACTAAATCTAATTGAGCTAAAAACAGGAAAGGGTATGGAAATTATTATGGCAAGCAATAATAATTCCTCAGAAGAAAAAAGAATTAATGAACTGAGAAAGAAAAAGGTTCAGAATTTCCATCTTGATATCGACCAGGATGACCTCGCCGTAGGCGAGCGTTATCGTGAGCTGGAGCATATCGGCGACGAGTACCGCGAGGATATAAACTCCTACTCGGATGACGACGTGCGCGAAAAAGCGCGCCGCAATTCGCTTAATTATCTCCGCGACGAAAAACGCCGCCGTAAAAAGCAGCAGAAGTACATCGACCGTCAGAACAAGCGTCGTTTCCGCATAATATGGTGGGTATCTGTAACGCTTGTAGGCGCGATGATCGCGGCGTTCCTGCTTGTCGGAATCAACGATATGATGGGGCTTAACCGTCCCGAAGAAAACAAGGTGACTGTAAGTATCCCCGAGAACCCGTCCTTTGACGACGTAACCACCGCCCTCAAGAAAAAGGGCGTGATCAGGGAAGAGTTCTTCTTCGGACTTTACGCGACCTTGACCAAGAACCGCGACGACTTCACTCAGGGCACCTACGAGATGAAAACCAATATGGACTACGAGGCGATTATTAATTACCTCCAGTCAATGCAGAACCGTACCGACACTATCAAGGTGACGATCACCGAGGGTATGAACGTGCGTGAGATCGCCAAGCTTCTCGTCAAGAAGGACGTTCTGCCCGATACAAAGGAATTTTTGAAGCTGTGCAACTCCGACTACTTCGACGCGGACTATTCCTTTATCAAGAGCATCAAAAACGATAAAAAGCGTTATTACAAGCTCGAGGGCTATCTCTTCCCTGATACCTATGAGTGTTATCACAACGAGGATCCCAAGCTCACTATCACGAGAATGCTCAACGACTTTGAGACCCGTATCTACACCGATCAGAACGTCGAGGGCTACTCAAAGGCTCAGAATATCCGCAAGCTTGTAAAGAATACAAAGTACTCCTTCAACGAAACTCTGATACTCGCCTCTATTATTCAGGCTGAGGCGGCTAACTCAGACGATATGTACTACATCAGCTCGATCCTCCACAACCGTCTTGAATATGACGCGAGCTACGGCGTAAAACAGCTCGGACTTGACTCCACCAAGTATTATCCCTACAGGAGCAAAAAAGCGGTTCCCGCTTCAAAGAGAAAGACCTTCAAGTCCAGGTATAATACATACAGCTTCCAGGGACTTCCGCCGGGACCGATTTGTAATCCCGGAATGGAAGCGATTCTCGCGGCTATCTATCCGAACGATACAGATTATCTCTACTTCTGCCACGATAAGAACGGAAAGCCCTACTACGCTTCTAACCTCTGGCAGCAGAATTATAACCTCTCAATTATAGAATAAGGATTTTAATACATATGATAAAACCCGAAGTCCTGTCTCCCGCGGGAGATATGGAATGTCTGGAAGCGGCTTTGAGGTTCGGCGCGGACGCTGTATTCCTCGCGGGTACGCGTTTCGGTATGCGTACCGCCTCAAAGAACTTCTCGGACGAGGATTTAAAAAGAGCGTGCTCACTCGCTCATAATAAAAATGTTAAGGTTCACCTCACGTGCAATACTTTGCCGCGGGGTGACGAAACTGATAGCCTGCCTGACTTCTTGATGATGGCTCGTGACGCGGGCGTTGACGCCTTTATAATCGCCGACATCGGCGTTATGGAGCTTGCGAAAAAGTACGCTCCCGAGGTCGCGCTTCACGTTTCTACCCAGGCGGGAGTCACTAACCACCTCACAGCTAACGCCCTGTATAACCTCGGCGCATCCAGAGTAGTGCTCGCAAGGGAGCTGACTCTTGACGAGATCGCGAATCTCAGGGCAAAAACGCCCAAGGAGCTCGAAATCGAGACCTTTGTGCACGGCGCGATGTGCGTGTCATTCTCGGGCAGATGCCTGATTTCAAGCTATATGACAGGCAGAGACGCCAACCGCGGCGACTGCGCCCAGCCTTGCAGGTGGAAGTATCATCTCTTTGAGGAAAACAGGGAAGGGCAGTTCTTTCCCGTCGAGGAAAACGATCAGGGAACCTTCCTCTATAACTCGCGCGATTTGTGTATGATCGAGCATATACCCGAGCTTGTCAAAGCGGGAGTTTCCAGCTTCAAAATAGAGGGAAGGGCTAAGTCGGGCTACTATGTTTCGGTCATTACGAACGCCTACCGCCACGCCGTTGACGAGTATATGAAAAATCCCGACGGCTTCATCCTTCCCGACTGGATAAAGGAAGAAACCGAGAAGATAAGCCACCGCGAGTACAACACGGGCTTTTACTTCGGCAGCGAGCCGGGTCAGGTCACGGATAACGGCGGCTATATCAGAAAATACGACGTCGTCGCGTTCAGCGAGGGCTGCGACGGCAACACGGCATACATAACCCAGCGCAACAAATTTCTCGTCGGCGATACGCTCGACGTTCTCGCGCCGAACGGCATACCGTTTGAGGCTCAGTGCCTCGCCCTTATCAATGAGAACGGCGAGAATGTAGACAGCGCGCCTCACGCTATGGAAAAGCTCACAATGCTCACCACCCGCGAAATCCCCGCGGGCTCGGTATTGAGAAAGAAAAGATAAATCAATAGGTAATAGTTGATCATTCAACTTAAAAAGGAGTGTAATATATGAAATGGACAGGACTTAACGAGCTCAGAGAAAGCTTCTTGAGCTTTATGGAAAGCAAGGGTTGCCTCAGACTTCCCTCGTTTCCGTTAATTCCGAAGAACGACAACAGCCTTCTGCTCATCAACAGCGGTATGGCTCCGATGAAAAAGTATTTTACGGGCGAGATTACTCCTCCCAAAACAAGAGTAACCACCTGCCAGAAGTGCATCCGTACTCCCGATATCGAGGAAGTCGGCAAGACCGATCGTCACGGCACATATTTTGAGATGCTCGGCAACTTCTCCTTCGGCGATTACTTCAAGAAAGAGGCTACCGTGTGGGCGTGGGAGTTCTTCACAGAGGTGCTCGAAATTCCCAAGGAAAAGCTCTATATCTCCGTTTATCAGGACGACGACGAGGCTTACGACATCTGGACAAAGCAGGTCGGAGTAGAGGAGAGCCATATGGTTCGTCTCGGCAAGGCTGACAACTTCTGGGAGCACGGCTCAGGTCCCTGCGGTCCCTGCTCCGAAATCTATTTC
>CACYDB010000174.1 GCA_902773035.1 uncultured Ruminococcus sp.
TCCTGCGGTCTTATCACCGAGGGCGAGCGCTGGATGACAATGGTTGATATCCAGGGTCTCGAGGACTTCTTCGGCGATATGGACTTCAAGGTAGCGGGTACAAAGGACGGCATCACAGCTATCCAGATGGATCTTAAAATCAGCGGACTTCTTCCCGAAATGGTCAAGGAGGCTCTCGCTAAAACTCATAAAGCGCGTAACTACATTCTCGACGAGGTTATGCTCAAGGCGATCGCAGAGCCCCGTCCCGAGCTCTCCAAGTACGCTCCCAAGATGTTCACAACCACAATCCCCGCCGACAAGATCAGCGAGGTTATCGGTAAGAGCGGTAAGGTCATCAAGGAAATCCAGGCTCAGTGCGAGTGTAAGGTTGACATCGAGGAAGACGGCGAGACAGGCAACGTATTCGTATCAGGTCTTGACACAGAGAACTGTAAGCGCGCTCTCAGCATGATTGAGACAATCGCTAACGATCCCGAGCCGGGCGCAATGTTCTTCGGTAAGGTAACAAGGATTATGGACTTCGGCGCGTTTGTAGAGATCGCTCCGGGCAAGGAAGGACTTTGCCACATCAGCCAGCTCGACGTTAAGCGCACAAAGAACGTAACCGACGTTGTTAACGTAGGCGACGTTATCAGAGTCAAGGTTCTTGAAATCGACGACAAGGGCAGACTCAATCTCAGCCGCAGAGCAGTACTCATCGAGGTAGACGGTCTCGAGCCCGAGAACGATCCCGAGGAGGACAGAAACTCACGTCCCCGCAGACCTCGCGGCGACAGACATCACCGCCGCGGCGGAGACCGTAAATAAATTTTAATAAAATACGGCAGGTAGCTTTAAAAAGTTACCTGCTTTTTTTATGCCCAAAATCTCCCGTTATTTTTCTTTAAAAGCACTAAAACAACAAAAATCAAAAAAATTTAAAAAAATTTTTGAAAAATTGCATTAAACAATGCAATTTTTTCTTTTTTTTGCCTATAAGTGAGAGCTGACAGAAAGGAGGTTATATGTCTAGGCTTACAAAAAAGGAACGCGCCTTTTGTATGAGCTATCTCGAAACGGGAAGCGTCGCCGACGCGGAAAGGTATTCGGGAGTCCGAAACGGCAGCAAACTTCTATGCAGAGAGGATATCTGCGCTGAGATCAAACGCCTCAGCGATATTCAGAGAAAGAATCTCTCGGCGCTGGCAAACGCGGGACTGAAAAGGCTCGCGATGGGCAGTATCGCCGACGCGGTCAGTCTGATTTATATGGAGAATCCCAACGTCGAGGAGCTGAGAAATATGGATTTGTTTATGATTTCGGAAATTCGCCGCAAGGACAACTCCACCGAGATCAAGTTCTTCGACAGATTCAAGGCGCTGGGCAAGCTTTCCGAAGCCGAAAACGAAGGCGCCGTAAGCATACCGTTTTACGACGCTCTCGAGGCGGGAGCCGCGAAGCTGGACAAATTAAATGGAGATTAAACCTTTCAGTGAAAAACAGTACAGAGCGCTCAGCTGGTGGTGTACAAACAGCCGCGACAAAGATAAAGACGCGATAATCTGCGACGGAGCTGTACGCTCGGGCAAGACGTTTTGTATGTCGATTTCATTCGTGCTGTGGAGCTTCTACCGCTTCAACGACCAAAGCTTCGCGATTTGCGGCAAGACTATCCGTTCCGCGCGACGTAATATCATCACTCCGATGACTCCCGCGCTCAGAATGCTTGGCTTTTCCTTGACTGAGAGAAGAAGCGAAAATCTGCTCATCATCTCATATCGGGGCAGAACAAACCGCTTTTATATCTTCGGCGGCAAGGACGAGGGCAGCGCGTCGCTCATTCAGGGTATGACTCTCGCGGGCGTACTCTTTGACGAGGTAGCCCTTATGCCGCGGTCATTCGTCGAGCAGGCTCTGGCGAGATGCTCGGTCGAGGGAAGCAAGTACTGGTTCAACTGCAATCCCGAATACCCTGCTCATTGGTTTTACCGCAACTGGATCAAAAAGGCAAAGCGTAAGAACGCTCTGTATCTTCGCTTCACAATGCGTGACAATCCGTCGTTGAGCGAGGAAACGATCAGGCGTTACGAGGGGCTCTACAGCGGCGCGTTTTATCAGAGGTTCATTCTCGGCAAGTGGGTCGCCGTCACAGGCGCGGTCTATCCGTTTATGACTGACAGCTCTTTTGAAAAAGCGCCCTCGGCGCCGTTTGAAAGCTACATCGTGTCGATTGATTACGGCACGGTAAATCCTGCTTCATTCGGACTCTGGGCGCTCAGGAATGACGTGTGGTACAGGATTGAGGAAAGCTACTTTGACTCAAGACGCGAGGGCTTCCAGAAAACCGATGAGGAGCATTATAAGACTCTCAAGGAACTGATTTCGGGAAGATCTGTCGAGACGATCGTAGTCGATCCCTCAGCCGCCTCCTTCATCGAAACTATCCGTCGTCACGGCGAATACAGCGTAACTCCCGCCAAGAACGACGTAATCAACGGAATACGTCAGACTGCCGCGGCGCTCAAGCAAAAGCAGATTGTGATCTGCGACAACTGCGCCGACAGCATCAGGGAATTTTCGCTCTACCGCTGGGACGAAAAGGGGCCGGATATTCCGATGAAGGAAAACGATCACGCGATGGACGACATAAGGTATTTTGTCGCCACAATTCTTGACAGCGGCACGGGCTTTACCGCCCTTGCCGCGAGAAGATAAGGAAAGGAAAGCATTGATATGAATTTCTTTAAAAGAAATAAGAAAGAAAACAAAACAGACGCTTTAGTGTTTCCCGCTCCGTCAACAGCTCACGGTCATCCGTTTCAGACTCTCTACGATTACTCGCCGCTGACAAGCAAGGAGATCGAGCTCTACAGCTCACTGAGAGAGGCTGTTCCCGTCATTGACGCGGCTATCGAAAAGACCGTCCGACTGATCGGCAACTTCGAGGTTATCGCCGAGGACAGAAGCGCCGCCCGCGAGCTTGCCGAGTTCATATCCTCAGTCTACACCTCGGGAGGCTCATACGGTATCTATACGTTTGTCACGACCTATCTCAACGATCTTCTGACCTACGGTCAGGCGGTGGGGGAGATCGTCCTCAGCTCAGACAACAGCGACGTCGCCGCGCTTTACAACGCCAGTCTTAAGGATGTGACGATCAAGGCGAACGGCAGTCCGCTCAATTTAAAGGTTGTGCTCAACGATATGTCACTGAGCGAGCCCGTGTGTCAGAGACTCATTATCCCGACGCTTCTCAATCCCGAGCCGGGCACCGTAAGGGGCACCTCGATTCTCAGAGGCTTACCCTACGTCAGCGGTATCCTGCTGAAAATCTTCAACTCGATCGGCTCAAACTGGGAGAGAGTAGGAAACGTTCGATTCGCGGTCACATACCGTCCCGACTCAAGCTCGCCCTCAGTCACAAAAAGGCAGGCTCAGCAGATCGCTGACGAGTGGAGCGCGGCTATGAGGAGCAGCGAGGTCTGCGACTTCGTATCGGTCGGAGATGTGAGCGTAAAGGTAATCGGCGCAGATAATCAGATCCTCGAGTGCGACGTGCCCGTAAGACACCTGCTCGAGCAGATCATCTCCAAGCTCGCCATACCGCCGTTTATGCTCGGCATAAGCTGGTCAACCTCTGAGCGAATGAGCTCTCAGCAGTCGGATATCCTGACGAGCGAGCTTGAGCATTACAGAACCCTGCTCACTCCCGTCATCGCAAAGATCTGCAAGACTTTTTTAAGGCTCAGAGGCTACGGCGACGGGGTAAAGGTCAAGTGGGATCTGATTAATCTACAGGACGAGGTCGAGCTTTCACAGGCGAGACTCAACAACGCTCAGGCGTTTGAAATCGAGAAAAGGAGTGGAAATATTGAAAACAGGTAAGGTTATAAAAACCGCCGCTGTATCTGACGACGAGCTTGCGCTGATCAACAGATACGCGCGCAGGGAGATGACCGCGGACGAGGTATATGTTTTCTCTGTGGTACTGTGCGACAACGATATCGACCGCGATTATGAGAGGTTCACCGTCGAGTCGCTCGAGAAGCTCGCTGAGCTTTTCGTAGGCAAGACAGGTATCTTAGACCATAATCCCTCGGCTAAAAACCAGAGCGCGAGAATCATCAGCTGCTCGGTCGAGAGTATCGCGGGCAAAAAGAACGCCGTAGGCGACGACTACTTCCGCCTGAAAGCGAGGGCGTATATGCCCGTCTGCGACAGCAACAAAGAGCTGCGCGACCTCATTGACTGCGGTATTGTCAGAGAAATCAGCGTAGGCTGCGCGGTCAGAAGCACTGTTTGCAGTATCTGCGGAGCCGAAATCGGTACCTGCTCTCACACCAAGGGAAAGGAATATGACGGAAGACTTTGCTTCGGAGAGCTGCTCGAGCCTTATGACGCTTACGAGTTCAGCTTCGTAGCTGTTCCCGCTCAGAAGGGCGCGTCTGTTGTAAAGTCATTCTCAGGAAAGGAAAGACAAATGTCAGACATTATCAAATCAATCGAAAACAGTGAGGCTGTCACACTGACCGAAAAAGACAGCGAAAAGCTCAAAAGCTACATCGACGGTCTCAAAAAGCAGGCGGCGGACGGTATGGTATACAGAAATTCGCTCATCGCCGATGTAATGAAGTTCAGCGCGATCGTACAGCCTGAAATTTCACGAAAGACAATGGAAAGCGTAACAAAGGCGCTGACTGTTGAGGAGCTTAAGGAGTTCCGCTCAGTCTATTCAAGAAAAGCGGAAAAGCTTCTTCCGCCTAAGCCTCAGCTCTATGTTGAGAAA
>CACYDB010000175.1 GCA_902773035.1 uncultured Ruminococcus sp.
ACGTGTTCGTTATCCTTACTTTTTTATTGTTTAAGTCACTTTGTAATGTTTGAGTTCTTCACTCAAAGTCATCACGGGTTTCTGTACTTTCGTTGTTTAATTTTCAAGGTTCTTTTGCTGAAAAGCAAACTGTTACAACGGTGTAATCGGTGTGAAATCCGTGTAATTTATTCGCTTACAGCGTAATTAGTATTATATGTCAAAAGATTCGAATTGTCAATACTTTTATTCAAATTTTTTTCTTATTTTTTTAACAAAATTTTGATCTTTATCATATAGTCAGAAACATCGGCATATGATAGAATAATATGTTAAAAATGCACACAAATCCGTATTCTGACGGTATTATTAACAAATGAAGGTCACTCGATTTGTTTGTTATTAACAAAAATACAATAAAGGCTTGATTTTTTGGTGCTTTTTGCATATAATATTACAATAAAGAATTATAAGTTGGAGGCTTTAAGATGAGTTGCAGGCATATCATCACTATTTCCAGACAGTTCGGAAGCGGCGGACGCGCTATCGGTGAGGCGCTCGCTGACAGACTAGGAATAAAATGCTATGACAAAGAGCTTATTTCCTTAGCCGCAAGGGAGAGCGGTGTTGATCCGGAAATCTTTGAGCATGTTGATGAGAAGGCCGCCAACAGCTTACTTTATTCTTTATCAATGGGACTGTATTCATTCGGCAGTTCATACCCTGCGGGTCAGATGCCCGTTAACGATAGGCTGTATCTTTTGCAGCATAAGATAATCAAGCAAACCGCTCAGAAAGGTCCCTGTGTATTTGTAGGCAGATGCGCCGACTACGTTCTCAGAGACAGAGATGACGTTGTAAGATTATTTATCTGCGCCGATATGAATTATAGAATCAAAAGAGCCGTTGAGCTTAAGGATGTCAAGGAGAGCAAGGCCGAGCAGGTTATTGCTAAGACTGATAAATCAAGAGCTAATTATTACAATTATTATTCAGGCAAAAAATGGGGTCAGACGAACAACTATGATTTGTGCGTCAACCGTACAAGGCTTACCGATGAACAGGCGGTCAGCGTTATTGAGGAATACCTTAATATAGTATAACGTTCAGCGCCCCCTTGTCTGAGATCACGATTAAGGAGGTGCTATAGTGTTATTCAGATATTTCACAGATAACGGCGACTTGGATGACTTTATCTTTGGCAGTGACGAGTGGTACGAAAGCGAGAGATAAAGCTTGGTTTCTGTTACCTTATATATAACTAAAGAATACTATGGCTGCCTGCCGTAAAAGTCGGGCAGCCTTTTCTATTATATATCTAACGTCATAATACACATATTAAAAGGTAAAATTTTGTACAAAAAATGAATTGTTTTTTGTCGCGAAATACATTATCATTATATATGTAAAATTATAAGTGTTGCAAAAATCCATTTAATTGCAAGTATCCACCGATTTTCTTATCCGTCCGCGTAAGGAAAACGGAATTTTACTATCTTTGCGGACAGAAAGGTTTTGGAATTTATGAAAAGACGAGTATTATCCGTTGTTATTGCGGCGTGCGTACTTCTGACATGCTTCGCGGTCGTAGGTTATACCGCCTCCGCTACTACGAGCAACGCGATGACTGGCGCTGCCCCCGACACATACTCCGCCGTCACCGCTAATCCTTACTCAATAACAGGATCTAATGACAACGCGACTATCCTTCAGTGCTGGAACTGGAGCTACGCTAATCTGGAGAAGAAAATCCCGAAAATCGCTCAGCAGGGCTTCTCGGTTGTACAGATTTCACCTCCGAACGAAATCAAAGAGGGTACGACCGGTCATAAGGTAACAGGAGAAACCACTAACGGCTGGTGGATGTTCTATCAGCCCGCGGGCTTCCAGATCAACGAGAGCACTGACAATGCCCTCGGAACAAAGGCTGAGCTCGTAAAGATGGTTAAGACAGCGCACGCATACGGCGTACGCGTTATTGCCGACTCGGTTATCAACCATATGGGTACGGCTAATGATGAAGAAACTAACAGCTCTAAGAAGAACTCAGCCGATCCCATGGTTCACCTTACCCCCGCGGCTGCGAAGTTCGAGCCTGAGATCGTTGAAAAGAAGCTTTTCCACAATCCCTGGTTCAATATGACCTATAAATATGAGTGGGAAGGTCCCGAGGATACATGTACAAGAGACCTTACAAGAGGATGTACATCACGTCTTCCCGACCTCAAAACAGAGGATCCTATCGTTCAGGGCGTTATCTACGATTATCTCAAGGAGCTTGTTGACTGCGGTATTGACGGTTTCCGTTTTGACGCGGCTAAGCATATCGAGACTCCGAACGATCTCGCGGCTTACCGTTCTGACTTCTGGAAGAACACCGTAACCAAGGTTAAGAACTACGCAAAGACTACATATAAGAAGGACGTTCTCTCCTACGGCGAGATCCTCAACACCTGCGGATACAACCGTAAGTACAGCGCTTACTTCCCGTTTATGAAGGTTACTGACTCTGATATCATCGGCAAGGTTCAGAACGCCGTTATCAACAACAAGGTTTCCGAGGCTGTTCCTCAGTCAATGAAGAACGGTACAAAGGTTCAGACTGTTCTCTGGAACGAGTCTCACGATACATATATGAATGACCCGAACGGTTGGGGAAGCACAAGAAACTTCTCTAAGGCTCAGAGAAACAAGACCTGGGCGGCTATCGCGGCTCGTGACAAGATCACATCAATGTATCTCGCCCGTCCCGCAAGCCTTACACAGAACCTCGGTATCGCCTCCGACACAGACTGGACTTCCAAGGAAGTTGCAGCTGTTAACCACTTCAACAACATCTTCGCCGGTCAGGGCGAGTATCTCGGAAGCTCGGGCTCAATCGCGGTTGTAGGACGCGGCAGCAGCACAACTAAGGGTGGCGGCGCGGTTCTCATCAACTGCTCAGGCACAAGCAAATCCGCGTCGGGCGTTCCCGTTGCGACAATGTCAAACGGTACATACAAGGACCTCGTAAGCGGAACAAACTTTGTTGTATCAAACGCTAAGATCACATCAGGTCAGATCGGTTCAACAGGTATCGCGGTACTTTATCCCGAGAGCCTTGAGCCCACTGAGCCCGTGACAACAGTTCCTCCCACAACAGTTCCTCCGACAGAGACTTCAACTGAGACTAATACAGCCGAGATCACAACTGAGGCTACAGAGACTACTTCTGTGGCTACAGAACCCGCTACAAAGTGGGCTCATGAGCTGGGCGACGTTGACCTCGACGGCAGACTGAGCGTTAAGGACGCTACATTGGTTCAGAAATTCCTCGCCAAGCTCGCGGAGCTCAATGAGGAACAGAACGCTCTCGCTGATGTAAACGGCGATAATTCCGTAAGCATCAAGGACGCGACGGGAATCCAGTATAAGCTCGCGGGCTTTGATGCCTTCTGATTAACAACTTGAAAGCTTTAAACCGGTCAGGATTTCTGACCGGTTTATTTTTGTATCGCGGGATGTCTATTGCTGAGAAGTTACTCCTCATTATTCAGTAAGGAGAGCGCGTCAACATACTGTCCGTCAACCTTAACGGCGATATGAATATGACTGCCCTCGAGAGCCTCGGACGGTACGGTATCGGCTAGTCCGAGCACGTCGCCTGTCTTGACATTCTGACCTTTCTGAACCTTGACCTGCTCTGAGAGTCCGCTGTAGTAGGACGTATAGGTCGCGGACTTCACAACAACCGTTCTGCCGAGCAGGTCGTCGTTATAGATACGCGTTACCTTGCCCTCGCCCATCGAGTAGACATTGTCGCCCTTTTCGCAGGCAAAGTCTACGCCCGTATGGGCTGACCACTGGTTGAGAGTTTTATTATATACGCTGTCCTCGCTGTACTCCTGAATCACCTTGGCGTTATCGAGCGGAAATGACAGGCTCGTTTTTACCGAGAGCATTGTTTCGAGAGCTGTTTTCGTTTCCTTGGGAGTAGTTTCGGTTTCTTCCTCGGGAGCGTCGGTAGTTTCGGTAGCGGCGGTTGAGGGCTTCTCGCTCTCTGTTTGTGTTTCGGTGACGGTCGTTTCCTCGGCTTCGGTCTCAGTCACGCCCGTGACCACGCGCTCGACGGCGACGGTTTCCTCGGGCTCACTGTCGAAGTAGCCCGAGAGACTTGTGTAGGTTGCGTACGCCGCCATTCCGAC
>CACYDB010000176.1 GCA_902773035.1 uncultured Ruminococcus sp.
GGAAGATTGAATACGTCGCCCTTGGGCGAGAATACGTAGACCTCGTTCTGATCGAAGTCGTTACGGATGTTTCTGATGATATCGGTTGAGTCGTCGGTATCGATCTGAGCCTGCAGAATGTCCTTGATCCTGTTGATGTTCTCGTCGAGCTCGCGGGCTTTTTTGTTGTTGACGATACGCGTGAAGCCGAGCTTGTATTTCCAGTGCGCCGCGATTCCGTTCTCGGCGGTGCGGTGCATCTCCCATGTTCTGATCTGAACCTCGAAGGGTATGCCGTCGTTGTCGATTACGGTGGTGTGAAGCGACTGGTACATATTCGGCTTAGGGGTCGAGATGTAGTCCTTGAAGCGATTAGGAATCGGCTTGTATAAGTCGTGGATTACGCCGAGAAGGTTGTAGCAGTCCTGGACGTTATCGACGATGATTCTCAGGGCGAAGAAGTCGTAGATCTGGTCGATCGTCTTGCCGCGGAGATAGGTCTTGCGGTAAATGCTGTTTATGCTTTTGACGCGTCCGTAGACGGTGATTTTGCTGTTTGGGAGGGATGAGGCGCGCAAAATTTCCTTTTTCTTGCGCTCGATGAATTTTTCACGCTCGTTTTCACGCAGAACGAGTGCTTCCTCGATTTCGCTGTAGCCTATCGGGTCAAGGTAACGCAGCGATAAGTCCTCGAGCTCCTCCTTGACGGCTTTCATACCGAGACGGTGAGCTATCGGCGCGAAAACTTCCATATTTTCGCGTGATTTATCGCGACGTTTCTGCTCGGGCATACACTCGATCGTACGCATATTGTGGAGTCTGTCCGCGAGCTTTACGATAATTACGCGGATATCGTTTGACATCGCGATAAGCATTTTACGGACGTTTTCCGCCTGCTGTTCCTCGCGGGTATAAAGCTTGATTTTTGAAATCTTTGTAAGTCCGTCAACGATATTGGCGACGTCCTTGCCGAATTCCTTGCGGATAAAATCAAGTCCGTACTCCGTATCCTCAACAACGTCGTGTAACAGAGCGGCGATGATACTGTCGGAGTCCATACCGAACTGAGCGACGATGCAGGCAACTGAGGTCGGGTGAAGAATGAACGGTATACCTGAAATACGCTTCTGATCACCGTGAGCCTTTTCCGCGAGCTCATAGGCTTTGTTGATTTTTCTCATATCATAGTTGTTATTACTTTTTTTCAGGATCGACAGAAGCTCGTTAAAATCCTGATAATGAGCTACGTTGTCATATTTACTCACTCTGATACACCTCCTTTAGTTTTTTGAGCACGGGAGCGTCCTCAAGCTTTACGTTATTCGCGGGCTTGAGCATTGAAAATGAAGCACTCTGCATAGATTCCTCAAGCTCGATAAGTCCGAGCTCATTTAACGCCCTAAGCGCTACCCTTAACTGACCATAGCTGAGAGGCGGCACAGGCGCGTTATGAGATAAGATATGCTTATTCAGCCTGTAAAGCAGGACGTCCGTTCTGAGATTACGGGAATGACCGAGTTCTCTTAAATATCTGTAAATCACCTCGAACGCCTTACGCGTCGGGATAATTGTTCTGACTGTAGCCTTGTCGAGCTTTTCGTTACTCAGGAAGCTCTCATAAATCCTTTCGCTGTCTATATATTCAGTATAATCAACATCGGAGAATTTAATCGCTTTGATTGAAACCGATAAGCTTTCGTTGTTTTTATATGTACTTACGTCAAGGTTAACGGCTAAGTCAACCTCGTCGCCGATCTTATAGGGGTTATCTTCGGTTGAGGTATAGAACC
This sequence comes from uncultured Ruminococcus sp., assembly GCA_902773035.1. Taxonomy (GTDB): domain Bacteria; phylum Bacillota; class Clostridia; order Oscillospirales; family Acutalibacteraceae; genus Ruminococcoides. The sequence goes on from CACYDB010000176.1 coordinate 1,770, forward strand.
AGAGCGCCGTAACCCTGTTCTGACCGTTTGAGAAATGAAGTTTCAGATGCTTATTACCCGCTAACGCGGTTACGGAAAGCAGCTTCATTTTTGAAAGCTGAAATACGGGAACAGTATTGCCGTTGCCGAACGGCGCGAGATAGCCGATATCCTTGGCAAGCTGAACGTTGAGCGCGGCTGAGTTGAGCTTTAAGTCGATTTTCAGCTTGTCGTAAGGCATTTCACCCTTGGCGCGAGCGAAATCGTTTATCTTGCGCCTGAAAGCGTCGATGTTCTTTTCGTCAAGCGACATACCCGCCGCCATGGGATGACCGCCGAAGTGTCCGAGTAAATCGGAGCACGAGGATACCGCCTCCCAGATATCAAAGCCCTCGATACTTCTGCCTGAGCCTCTGCAATCGTCGCCCTCACGGGTGATAATAATACAGGGCTTGCCGTAAATATCCTTGATTCTGGCGGCTACGATCCCGATTACGCCCTGGTGCCAGCCCTCGCCGTCAATTACAACAACTCTGTCGTTGACAAGAGACGGATTCCGAGTAACCAGAACGTCAATCTGAGCGAGGATTTCCTTTTCTATACGCTGTCTTTCGGAATTGTTATCGGAAAGCTTGGCGGCTATACGCTGAGCCTCGTCATAATCCTCAGTAGTCAGAAGCGTTACGGAATCGTTGGATATACCTAGTCTGCCGACGGCGTTGATTCTCGGAACAAGTCCGAAGGATACGTTGCTGACTGATATTTCCTTGTCTGCAAGTCCGCTCGAGGCGGCAAGGGATGAGATTCCTACCCTGTCTCTGTTGTTGATGCTGCGAAGTCCGCGCTTTACAAAGACGCGGTTCTCCTTAACAAGAGGCATAATATCACCAATCGTGCCGATACAAAGTAAATCGGAGTAGTTATCAAGGAGCATATCAATGTCGGCGTACTCGCCCTCGAGCGCGCATACAAGCTTAAAGGCTACTCCTACGCCCGAAATCATCTTGAAACGGCTCGGGCAGTCCTCCCTGTGCATATCAACTACGGCGTAAGCCTCGGGGAGCTTTTGTGAAGGCATATGGTGATCGGTGATTATTGTATCGATCCCGAGCGAATCAGCGTAGGCAATTTCATCTATGGCTGAGATACCCGTATCAACGGTAACGATAAGCTTTACGCCGTCGTCGTTGAGCTTGTCTATCGCGGAGATATGGATTCCGTAGCCCTCGGTATCGCGCGCGGGAATATAGTAGGTGACGTCGGCTCCGAGTGTCTCAAGATATGAATACAAAAGTGAGGTCGAGGTAACTCCGTCGGCGTCAAAGTCGCCGTAAACACAGATTCTCTCGTTGTTCTCAACAGCCTGCCTGATACGAATACAGGCTTTGTCCATATCCTTGATTTCAAGCGGGTCGTCGATTTCAATTTCGTTAAAGACGAAATCCTTAATATCCTCCTCTGAGGTTATTCCTCTGATATCAAGCAAAGCGGCGATTATCGCCGGAAGCTCGTATTTTTCGGAAATGGCCCCCGCGTTAGCTTTATTCAATTGTGCGATTGACCATTGTTTCATAGCGCGCTTTTATCCTTTATAGTTCATTAATTCTTCCGCGTGAGCAAGCGCGGTTTCGGTAATATTTACGCCGTCGATTATTCTGGCGAGTTCTGATTTTCTGCCCTCGTAGTCGAGCAGTCTTATGTCAGTATATGTTCTGCCGTCGGAGACGTTCTTTTCAATAAGGAAGTGGCTGTCTGCGAGCGCCGCTATCTGAGCCTGATGCGTTACGCAGATGACCTGTCGCGATTTACTTACCTCTAAAAGCTTAAGTCCGACCTTCTGAGCCGCGGAGCCTGAAATTCCCGTATCGACCTCATCAAAGATGAGCGTGTCGATCACATCTGTTGACGCAAGAACGGTTTTAATGGCGAGCATCATTCTTGAAAGCTCGCCTCCGGAGGCGATTTTAGCGACGGGCTTTGGAATTTCGCCGATATTTGCGGAAATCAGAAGCTCGATTTTATCCTGTCCGTCAGCGCCGAGCTCACATTTATTCTGAGCTACGACGACCTCAACATTCGGCATATTGAGAAAGGACATTTCCTCTTTTACCCTGCTCTCAAAGCTGCGGGCGGTTTTTTCTCTGATATAGGAGAGCTTATCGGCGAGCTTCTGAGTATTGTTAAACGAGCGTTCCAGCTCAGCCTCAAGCTCGGAGACATTTTCGTCAAACTTCAAAAGCTTGTCGAGCTCGTTTTTTGCGTTGTCGAGAAATTCAAGCATTTCCTCCTCGGTTGAGCCGTACTTACGCGACAGCTTGCCGAGAAGATCTAGCCTCTCCTCTATTTCCTCTAATCTATAGGGATTTCCTCCGCTCTCGTCGATAGCGTCGGAAAGCTCGTTTGAAACGTCCTGCAGCTCGTAGAACAAGTCATTGAGACGGTTGAAAAGGGGCTCGTATTCGGGGTTAAGATCGGACGCCTTTTGTAATGAGGTCACGGCGTCATCCAAGGTGTCGACAGCTCCCTGAGTGGACGCGCCGTCAAGATATGACTTGGTTTTGTGAAGCGCGGAGGTGATTTTCTCGGCGTTCATAAGAATACGCCTTTCCTCAGCGAGCGCTTCCATCTCGCCTACTTCAATTGACGCCTGCTCGAGTTCATTTACCTGATAAGTCAGCAAATCAACACGCTGTTCGCGGTTGGTTTCACTCTTTAAAAAGTCGTCGAGTTGTTTTTTTAGTCTTTTGTATTCCTTATAGGCTGATTTATATTGACTGATTATCGCGCCGTTATCAGCGAGATTATCTATGTATTTGATGTGGGTTTCGGGAGAAAAGAGCTCGTAGCTCTCGTGCTGACCGTGAATATTGATGAGGTTCAGTCCAAGCTCCCTCAGAAAAGCTACGGGAGCGGGTTTACCGTTGATTCGACAGGAATTCTTTCCGTTTAATGACAGAGTACGGCTTATTACAAGCTCGTCCTCATCAGCGAAATAACCGTTTTCCTCGAGCTTTGATTTTACTGTATCGTTATATCCCGAGAAGGTAGCGAAGACTGTCGCGCTGTCGGAACCGTTTCGGATAATCTCACGGCTTGTACGCTGACCCAGAATAGCGTTTATCGCGTCGATAACGATACTCTTACCCGCGCCTGTCTCACCTGTGAGAATATTAAGGCCAGGGAAAAGCTCTATTTCTGTTTTTTCAATTACGGCTATATTTTCGATATAAAGAGAATTTAGCATAATTATCCTTTACAAATATTTTTTAAGATTTATTACAAGCTTTGAAGCTTCCTCAGTGTTTGAGCAAACCATAAAAATCGTGTCGTCGCCAGCGAGAGTGCCTATCACTCCCGAGAGCTCCATACTGTCGAGTGAAGCGCATAACGCGTTTGCCATACCCGCGAGAGTTTTTATAACAACGATATTCTGAGCGTATTTAACGGAAACTACAGATCTGTTGAAAAAGCCTCTGATGCTGTCGCCTGTATCGCTGACGTTCTTGACTGTTGAGGTGTAGCGGTATTTACCGTCGGGTGATAGAGATTTTAAGAGTCTAAGCTCCTTGATATCTCTTGAAACTGTAGCCTGAGTGACGTTAAAGCCGTTCTGCTTTAATCTTTGGAGCAGTTCCTCCTGCGTTTCAATAGGATAGGTATTTATAAGCTCAAGGATCTGAGCCTGTCGTCTGGTTTTCATTACGCTTTCCTTTCCTTTAGCTTTTCGTTAAGAAGCTGATAAAAATTACGGTTATAGAGAGTTATGAGCTTCAAGTCTTTATCTGACTTTCTGACGCTGACAATATCGTCGGGGGTAATTTCTATATTCTTTTCTCCGTCGATCGAGAGAATGGCGTTTGTATCGTCGCTGAGCCTGACTGATGAGGTAAGGATCGCGTCTGACTCAAAAATTACAGAACGCGAAATCAATGAGTGTGGGCAAATCGGAGTAAGGAGTATACATTTCATACCCGGAGAGATCACGGGGCCACCCGCCGATAACGCGTAAGCCGTTGAGCCTGTGGGAGTTGAAAAGAGAACTCCGTCGGCGCGGTAGGTTGTAATCGGCGAATTGTCGAGGGAAATTGAGATATCAATGATTCTTGACATCTGACCGCGCGCGAGCGTCGCGTCATTTACGGCGACAAAATCCTCAACGCTTCCGTCCTTATGCTTAACGCTGACGGATAAAAGCATTCGGTTCTGAACTGAATAATCGCCGTCAAGCAGGCGTTTCAAGTCTGTATAATTATCGGGCTCAACCTCAGCCGCGAAGCCGAGTCTGCCTACGTTAACGCCGATCATCGCCTTGTTATAGCGCGAGGCGTGCTTTGCGGAATGTATGATCGTTCCGTCGCCGCCGACAGTGACCGCGAGGTCGCAGAGCTCAAAAAGCTTGAAGTGATCGGAGACAAATCCGATATTTGTGTTTTTATAATAAGGCTCGCATTTTGACGGCATTATAACTTCGGCGCCGTTTTCAAGAAAAAGCTGTGTGATTTTACCTGCGCAATCTATTGCCGCCGCCTTACCTGTGTTTACTATAATAGCTATTTTCATAATGTCACCTGTTTGTCAAGCTCTCTGTGTGAGCTTTCGACAAGCTGTTCGGGTGTAATATCTGTAAA
>CACYDB010000177.1 GCA_902773035.1 uncultured Ruminococcus sp.
CATATATGCTCCGCTCAGGTTATTGTTGATTTTGAGAAGTCAGATTATTATAAATCTTACACATTAACGTGTGTAGGACGGTTATCTCTAATAGAAGTTAACCATTGGGATACTAAGGCTTCCTCTATTTCTAACCTGTCTGCGAGAATAGGAAGGTTATTTCCTAATAAGAGTTAACCATCGGGATACTAAGTTTTCCTCTATATACAACCTATCTGCCCGAACTAAAATTCCCAGTTGTGCCAAACGTTCTGGATGTCGTCGTTATCCTCGAACATATCGAGCATTTTCTGCATCTGTTCTCTGGTTTCCTCGTCGTCAAGCTTTGTGTATGTGTTAGGCACCATTTCGACCTCGGCTGAGGCGAACTCGTAGCCCTTGGCGGCTAAATCGTCGCGTACCGCTGAGAAGTCGGAGGGATCTGTGTAGATTGTGAAGATATCCTCGTCAGCCTCAAAGTCAGCGGCGCCTGCTTCGAGAGCCTCTTCCATTACTGTGTCCTCGTCCTTTTCGAGCTCCTCGCGCTCGATTACAAGAACGCCTTTCTGCTCGAACATAAAGGTTACGCAGCCCTGAGTTCCCATATTGCCGCCGAATTTGTCAAAGTAATGTCTTACCTCGCCTGCTGTACGATTGCGGTTGTCTGTCAGCGCTTCAACGATTACGGCAACTCCGCAGGGACCGTAGCCCTCGTAGGTGACAGCCTCATAGTTGTTTGAGCCGCCGTCGCCCGCTGCCTTTTTGATGATGCGGTCGATGTTGTCGTTGGGAACGTTAGCCGCTTTAGCCTTAGCGATTACGTCGCGGAGCTTTGAGTTAACGTTGGGATCGGCGCTGCCGCCCTCTTTAACCGCAACAAGAAGCTCACGTCCGATTTTTGTAAAGACCTTGGCGCGCGCGGCGTCATTCTTGCCTTTTTTCTGCTTGATTGTACTCCATTTATTATGTCCTGACATAATATCACCCTTTTTAATATTTTTTCAACTACAAATTATAGCATAACAGTACGTAAATTGCAAGGGGAGAGCAAAAGGTTACAAAATAGTTACAAAACTATTTACATATACATTATATAGTGGTAAGATATTCACAGTAAAGTAAGTAAGGAAAGGACTGTTAAATATGATAAACTCAATGACGGGCTTCGGACGCTTTGAGGGCGCGGTAAACGGCCGCTCGATCACGCTTGAAATCAAAAGCGTGAATCACCGCTATACCGAGTTCAGCTGTCGTCTTACGCGCGGCTACAGCTTCCTTGAGGAAAAGCTTAAAAGCTACATAACCTCAAAGGTCAAGCGCGGCAAGATCGATATGTTCGTATCGATCTCAGAGCCCGAGGATACGCCTACCGACGTTGTTATAAATCATAACCTCGCCCAAGGCTATATCAACGCTCTCAGAGAGCTTGAGGAAAAGTACGGTATAAAGAACACCGTAAATACCGTCGACGTCGGCAAGTATCCCGACGTGCTCACGGTCAATAAGGCTCCCGAGGACGAGGAAAAGGTATGGGCTGACGTTCAGACAGCCGTTGACTCCGCGCTGGAGGGCTTTCTGGCTATGCGCTCGGCTGAGGGTGAAAGGCTCAAGGCTGACGTTCTCTCTCGCGCGAAGACTATTATGGCTCTTGTCGCGGAGATCGAGGAGCGCTCACCCGTGACGGTGGAGGATTACAAAGCGCGCCTTAAAGAGAAGATCGAGGAATTTCTCGGTTCGGGCGAGTATGACGAGCAGAGGATCATCACCGAGGTCGCGATCTTTGCCGACAAGGTTGCCGTTGACGAGGAAACCGTTAGACTGAGAAGTCATTTTGAACAGCTCAACACCTATCTCAACGCTGACGAGCCTGTCGGAAGAAGTATAGACTTTCTCATTCAGGAGATGAACCGCGAGGCGAATACTATCGGCTCCAAGGTCAAGGACGCCGAGATCGCTCAGAAGGTTGTCAGGATCAAGAACGAGATCGAGAAAATCCGCGAGCAGATTCAGAATATTGAGTAAGAGGGATTTATGAAGCTAATTAATATCGGTTACGGCAATATGGTTTCTTCCGAAAAGATTGTTGCGGTAGTGTCTCCCGAGGCGGCTCCCGTCAAGCGTATCGTTCAGGAGGCTAAGGCGAAGAATCTCGCCGTTGACGCTACCTGCGGCAGAAAATGTAAGGCTGTAATTGTCACCGACAGCGATCACGTCGTACTCTCGGCGCTTTCGCCCGAGGCTATCGGCAGCAGAACTGAGGAGGGTTAAGCTATGAAAAGAGGTAAGCTTGTTGTTTACACAGGCTATTCGGGCGTAGGAAAGGGAACGATCATGAAGGTTCTCAGAGAGCTTGACGACAGTATTAAGCTTTCGGTTTCCTGCACAACCCGCGCTCCGCGTCCCGAGGACGTCGAGGGAGTCAGCTACTTCTTTGTCACTCAGGATAAGTTTAAGGAGCTTATCAATGAAAACGCTTTTCTCGAGTACGCGGTTTTCTGCGATAACTATTACGGCACTCCCGAAAAGGCTGTTGACGAGATGCTCGAGCAGGGCTATAATGTTTTCCTTGAAATCGAGGTCCAGGGCGGCTTGCAGGTTATGGACAAGCGTCCCGACTGCGTGAGTATTTTTATTACTCCGCCGTCGTTTGAGGAGCTTGAAAAAAGACTGCGCGGCAGAGGTACCGAGGATGAGGAAACTATCCAAAAGCGCCTCGCCAGAGCTCTGGAGGAAAAGGAGTACGAAAAATATTACGAGCATAAGGTTCTCAATGATGAAGCTGAGAGAGCGGCTCGTGAGATTATAGAAATTATCCATAGGGATGAATAGTATGAATAACAAGAGATTTTACAAACTCGAAGAAGGCAAGATGATTGCCGGAGTATGCGGCGGAGTCGCCGAATACTTTAACGTTGATCCCACCATAATCCGTGTAGCATGGGCGCTCCTCGCGCTCGGCTGCGGTACGGGACTTATATTGTATATCATCTGCGCGATTGTATTTCCGCGCAAAAGTGAAGTTATTTAAAAGGAGTTTTAGTGTGAAAATTCACACTAAAACAAAATTTATGTTGTCCGCTCAGTTTGCCGCAAGCGGCAACGAGCGATGACATAATCACCACTTTACGCCTTATCCGCCCACGATAAGGCTGTAGAGAAAATTTAAATTATAAGGTGTGGGCGGAAAGGCTATGGTGATTAGTAATGAAAAAAGTAAATGTTGATGATTTATTCGAGGGTAAGGCAAGCCGCTACGCGCTTGTTATCGGCGTAGCTAAGCGAGCAAGACAGATTACTCAGGATTTTGCGGACCGCGAGGTTATTACAGACGATAAGTCCGTTCTGCTCGCTATTGACGAGATCAAGGATCACAAGATAGGTATTCTCGAGCCCGAAGATGTCGACCTGTAGTTTTATCGTCGGAGTCGCGGTTGAGAATACAACCTATTCCTTTGATAAAATTTTTGACTACAGCGTACCCGAGAGCCTTGTAAGCTCGGCTCACCAGGGTAAGCGTGCGCTTGTGCCTTTTGGCAGAGGTAACCGCAGACGTCAGGGTATGATAATGTACGTCCGTCAGGCTGAGGGCGATAACTTAAAGCCGATTATCAGCGTGCTTGACCCTGAGCCCGTTATGACCGGGGAAATGCTCAGGCTCGCTCAGTTTATGAAAAACCGCTGCTTCTGCACCTACTACGACGCGATAAAAACTATGCTCCCCACGGGCATAAACTACAACATCACCACGCTTTACAGCGCGGTCAAGGGCGTCGATACCGAGGAATTAAGCGGTGACGAGCTTCAGATTTACGAGTATGTTCTCGCTCGGAAAAAGCCTGTCAGAAAAGAAACGCTCAGCTCGGAGCTGGGGTTTGAGGACAAGGTCTTTAATACTTTGTGCGACAAGGGCTTCCTGAGAAAAAGCGACGAGGCTTTCCGCAGGGTAGGCGACGCGGTGATGAAAATGGTCGCCGTGAACGACGACGCTCAGACTGAGGGTATGAAGCTCAGTGAGAAGCAGAATACCGTGCTCGAGCTTTTGCAGACCGTAGGCGCGGCTTCCGTCAAGGAAATCTGCTACTATACGGGCGTGACGAGCTCGGTTATTGATAACCTTGTTAAGAAAAATCTCGCTGTGTATTTTGAGGAAGAGGTCTACAGGGCTGTTGAAAATAATTCTTTATCAGAAAATAAAGAGTTTATTCTGACTGACGAGCAGGAGAAGGCTTACCGCAATATACTCTCCGAGTACAAGGAGGGCAAGCCGCGCGTGAGTCTGCTCTACGGAATCACAGGCTCGGGCAAGACCTCGGTGTTTTTTAAGCTGATCGAGGACGTTGTCAGGGATAAAAGAGGCGTTATCGTTATGGTGCCTGAGATTGCTCTGACGCCGCAGTTTATCGGGCTTTTTAAGGCGAAGTACGGAAGCTCCGTCGCAGTTTTCCACAGCGGACTGTCGCTCGGCGAAAGACTTGACGAGTATAAAAGAGTGCTTAGAGGAAAGGCTGATATAGTGATCGGTACCAGAAGCGCTGTTTTTGCGCCGTTCAAGAATATCGGTCTGATTATTATTGACGAGGAGCAGGAGCATACCTATAAATCGGAGTCAAATCCGCGTTATCACGCGCGTGAAATCGCGAAATTCAGGGTGAACGAGAACAAGGCTTTGTTGCTTTTGTCGTCGGCAACTCCCGATGTTGAGAGCTTTTATCACGCGAAAAACGGTCGCTACTCTCTGAATATCCTGCGTAACCGCTACGGCAAGGCTATTCTTCCCGAGGTCAGAGTCGTTGATATGAACGAGGAGGTCGCCGAGGGGAATACTACCGGATTCTCACGTGAGCTAGCCGTTCTTCTTGAGGAAAATCTTAACAATCACAAGCAGTCGATTTTGCTTTTGAACAGGCGCGGTCACAACACCTTCGCGATGTGCTCAAACTGCCGCGACACGATTTCCTGTCCCAACTGTTCGATTTCCCTGACCTATCACAGCGCGAATAACAAGCTGATGTGTCATTACTGCGGCTATTCGATGGATTATAAGGGCGAGTGCCCGACCTGTCATAATCACTCACTGCGTTTCGGCGGAGCGGGAACTCAGAAGCTTGAGCAGGAGCTCAGCGAGCTTTTGCCCGACGCGAGAGTTTTGAGACTGGACGCGGACTCGACTATGCGGAAGTCCTCCCACGAGAGAATGATTTCCGACTTTTCGGAGGGTAAATACGATATTCTTATCGGAACTCAGATGGTAGCCAAGGGGCTCAATTTCCCGAGGGTCACTCTTGTCGGAGTGCTCAATCCCGACTCTATGCTTTACGCCGATGATTTCAGGAGCTACGAGCGCACGTTCTCGCTTCTGACTCAGGTTGTCGGCAGAAGCGGCAGGGGAGAGAGCAAGGGCGTCGCCGTTATCCAGACCTTTACGCCCGAGAATAACGTCATTACTATGGCGGCTTCTCAGGATTACGAGAGGTTCTACGATAACGAGATCATCATCCGCAGGACTATGCTCTATCCGCCGTTTGCCGATTTATGTATGGTCGGCTTTGTGTCGGAGAATAATCTGTCCGCGATGAAGGCGTCGCGAAGCTTTATGAACAGCCTCGTTATGAGGGCTAAATCCGCTTATTCCGATATTCCGCTCAGACTGCTGGGACCTTCACCCGCGGCTGTGCCGAAGATAAGCAATAAATACAGATATAAAATAGTAATAAAATGCCGCAACGATAAGCGTTTCAGAAGCTTGCTTAATGAAGCGGTTGCGGAATTTAATTCTAATAAAGAATATAAAAACGTAAATTCATATATTGATATGAACGCTCTTTCATTTTAAGGGTATGATATTGTGAAAAAAATAAAGATTATAATTCTATCATTGTTACTGGTGTTCGGTATGGGGCTTATAATTTTCGGAGTTGTGAATCTCGTTGCGAGTGAATCCGGAAACCACAGCGCGAAAACAGTCACCTCTGTATCCGAAGCGCAGACTCAGCAGGAAGCTGAGAGTGAAAAAGTAACTCAGCCTCCTACCGAAATACCTACTCGTGAGGTCGAAACCGTAAGTTCCTCCGACCTCACCGCTTCGCAGCAGAAGCAGATGATAAACGACTACGATTATCTTCTCGGAAGCTACGGCTTTGAGGGTATGGTTTATGTCAGCGAGCACGGCAAGCCCGTTTATAAAAAGGGAATCGGTTACGCCGATAAGAAAAAGAAGATCAAGAATAATGAGTATACGTTATTCCGCGTAGCCTCTGTTACAAAGCAGTTTACCGCGGCGGCAATTTTGCTCTTGCAGGAGAGAGGAAAGCTCTCGATCAAGGATAAACTCGGCAAATATTTTCCCGAATATAAAAACGGAGCCAAAATCACTTTGGAAAACGTTATGAGAATGCAGGGCGGGATCCCCGACTATATGAATTTCTATTCAAATGTCGCTCAGGTTTTCCCCGATTATAAGAAGGCTCTGAAAAACACCTCTAAACAGAATCGGGAGATCATTAAAAAATCCTTTATGGAGGATCCCATTCTCTTTGAACAGGGCAAGTCTTTCAAATACTCCAACAGCGGTTACCTCCTCCTCGGTGAGATCATCGAGAAGGTCAGCGGTACTACTTACGAGAATTTTATAAAAACCGAGATTTTCGATAAGCTCGGAATGAAGTATTCGGGCTTTATCGAGGATTTGGATGATAACGCTTCCAATGTCGCTCAGCCCTATAATTATAAAAAGGGCGCGCTGGATGTGTTCAAAATCAAGGGCGCGGTGTACGCCTGCGGAAATATGTATTCCAACGTAATTGATTTGACCAAGTGGGCTGACGGGCTCAGAAAGGGTAAAATCATCTCAAAAGAATCGTTGAATATGATGATAGCGGATACAAAGCACATAGGCTATGGCTTCGGACTCTTTCTTATCAAAGGAGAGAAAACGGTTTTCCACAGCGGACTTCTGGCTCCGTTTAATTCGCTGCTTATGTTCTCGTTTGACAGCTCACAGTATTCCTGTGTGGTTCTGAGCAACAGCGACTTTTATGCCTGTCAGACATTGGCAAAGACAATGCGCGCTCAGCACGCGGCTTATTTAGATTAATGTAAGGTGAAATTATGGCTTTGAGACAAATTGTAAAAGAGGGCGATGACGTTCTCACAAAAAAATGCAGAGAGGTTACTAAGTTTGACGACAGACTCGGTGAGCTTATTGACGATATGGTTGAGACTCTCCACTCATCAGGCGGCGTAGGCTTAGCCGCTCCGCAGGTCGGAGTTCTCAGGAGAGTTGTGGTTGTTGAGGTTGACGAGGAGCACGGTCTTATCGAGCTTGTTAACCCCGAGATCATCAAAACTGAGGGCAAGCAGGTCGTTATGGAGGGCTGTCTGAGTCTTCCGGGAAAGTGGGGAATTATCTCGCGTCCCTACCGCGCGACCGTCAGAGCTCAGGACAGGAACGGAGAATTCTTTGAGGTTACGGGCGAGAAAATGCTCGCTCAGGCTTTCTGTCACGAAATCGACCACCTCAACGGCATCCTCTACAACACGGTATGCGAGCGTATGCTTATGCCGCAGGAAATCGAGCTTTACAACTCGGACGAGCTTGATTTGTCGGGAGAGTGCTACGTTGAGCTGCCCGAGGACTTGGAGGAAGAATGAATATAGTATTTATGGGTACTCCCGACTTCGCGGTTCCGAGCCTCAGCAAGCTATGCGACAGCGGTCACAATGTGCTCGCCGTTTTTACACAGCCTGACAAGCCTGTAGGGAGAAAACAGATCCTTACTCCTCCCGACGTTAAGGTCGAGGCGCTTAAACGCGGCATAGAGGTTTTTCAGCCCGACAGTCTTAGAGGTGAAAATTCTTATGAAGAATTAAAAAAGCTTTCTCCCGACGTGATCGTCGTAGTCGCTTACGGAAAAATCCTGCCTAAAAATATACTGGATCTGCCGAAGTACGCCTGCGTAAACGTTCACGGCTCCTTGCTTCCCAAGTATCGCGGAGCCTCTCCGATACAGTCGGCTGTCTTAAACGGCGACAAGGTCTCGGGCGTGACTACGATGTTTATGGGCGAGGGTATGGACACGGGCGATATCCTTATGACCGCCGAGACTGAAATCGGAGAAAATGAGACCTCGGCAGAGCTCTTTGACAGGCTCGCGCTTATGGGTGCTGACTTATTGCTCGAAACGCTCTCGGGGCTTGAGAACGGTACAGTAAAGCCTGTTCCTCAGAATGAGTCTAAGGCAACCTATACTAAAAAAATCACAAAGGATTTATGCCCGATCAACTGGGTAAACAGCAATACCGAAGTTCACAATCAGGTTCGCGGATTGCAGACCTGGCCTGTCGCCACGGCAAAGCTCGGGGATAAGGACGTGAAGATTCATAAAACCCGCCTGTGCGATAAAGGCGGTGAGGCGGGCGCGGTGATCTGCGTAAAGCCTCTGACAGTAGCCTGCGGCTCAGGCTCGCTCATTATTGACGAGCTTCAGCTCAGCGGCAAGAAGCGTATGACCTCGGAGAGCTTTTTGCTCGGTCATCCGCTCAAAATCGGCGATAAATTCGCGTAAATAAGGAGAAATTATGGGATATTTCAGCTATCTTGCATATTATAACTGGAGCTATCTGCTATTTATGCTCCCGTTTATTATACTTACGATAATTGTTCAGGCTTCGATGAAGTCCACCTTCAACAAGTACGGCGTAATCCGCAACTTGCGTGGACTTACGGGCGCTCAGGCGGCTGAAAGAATGCTTATGAACAAGGGCGTTACGGGCGTGCGTATCGAGCGTATCGCCGGCGCGTATACCGATCATTTCGACCCGAGAACAAATGTAATAAGACTTTCCGAAACGGTCTACAACTCAGCCTCGATCGCCGCTGTCGGCGTTGCCTGTCACGAGGCGGGTCACGCTGTTCAGCACGCCGAGGGTTATATTCCGAACAAAATCAGGAGCGCGATTCTTCCTGTCGCCAATTTCGGCAGTAAAATCAGTTGGATCCTGATTATTGCGGGTCTGATCACATCGACCTTACAGCCGCTTCTGTATATCGGTATCGCGCTTTTCTCGGCGTCAGTTCTGTTTACGGTAGCGACTCTCCCCGTTGAATTCAACGCTTCGTCACGCGCTCTGAGCTGTATCAAGGAGACGGGAATGCTCTCCGACGACGAGTATAAGGGCGCCAGAAAGACTCTTACCGCGGCGGCTATGACATACGTAGCTTCGGCGGCTGTAGCTGTCGCGCAGCTCGTCAGACTCCTGCTTATCGCAAGGAGCCGTGACTGATGAACGTCCGCAACCTCGCGCTGAGGGTTTTGTATTCGGTTGAGCGCGATTCGGCTTATTCCGCGCTTGTTCTGAATAATTCCATTAAAGAAAATAAACTATCATCTGTTGACGCTTCTTTTCTCTCGGCGCTCGTATACGGCTGTCTCGAAAGACAGCTTACGCTCGATTATATTATCGGGCAGTATTCTAAAATTCCTTTAAAGAAAATAGATTTAAAAACTAAAATTATCCTCAGGCTTGGGATTTTACAGCTTGTGTTTATGGATAAGATTCCCGACAGCGCCGCCGTTAACGAAAGCGTTAAGCTCGCGCATAAAAATAAGCTCGCGCGCTCGACAGGCTTTATCAACGGCGTTCTGCGCTCAGTTTCACGCGCGGAGGAAAAATTTACCCTTCCCGATGAAAGCGACAGGGAGAGGTATCTCAGCGTAAAATATTCCTGCCCCGAGGAGATTGTGAGGCTCTGGATCACTTCCTACGGCGAAGGTATTGCCGAGGAAATACTCAAGTCGCTTTCGGGCAGACCTCAGCTCACCGCAAGAGTTAACACGCTTAAAACCACGACCGGTGAGCTTATCGCGGAGCTTGAAAGGGAGGGCGTCAAGGCGGCGGTTTCCGACCTTGACCCGAACGCAGTCGTTCTCAAAAATACAGGCTCAATAGAAAGCCTCAGAGCCTACAGAGAGGGCAAGCTATATATTCAGGACCCGGCTTCACAGCTTTGCGTTAAGGCGCTCGACCCGAAGCCTAATGAAAATATGATTGATGTGTGCTCGGCGCCCGGCGGAAAATCCTTTACCGCCGCGCAGTATATGAAAAACAGGGGCAGGATCTACGCCTTTGACATTTACGAGCATAAGCTCAGTCTGATTAAGGAGAACGCCTCACGGCTCGGTATTACAAATATACGTACCGCGATCCGCGACGCTTCCGATGAAAACAGCGGGCTTGACCTCGCGGAGAAGGTTCTCTGCGACGTTCCATGCTCGGGACTCGGCATAATCTCCCGCAAGCCCGAGATCCGCTACAAAAAGAACCTCATTGATAACGACCTGCCCGCGCTCCAGTACAAAATTCTATGCAACAGCGCGCGCTTCGTTATGACAGGCGGTACGCTCGTGTACTCGACCTGCACTCTAAATCCCGACGAAAATAATAAAAACGCCGAAAGATTTCTCTCTGAGCACAGAGAGTTTGAGCCCTTAAAGCTCGACCTCGGCGTTAAACGAATGATAAATGAAGAAGAAAATACGCTGACTCTTTTCCCGATAAACCGCGTGACCGACGGCTTTTTTATCGCGGCGTTTCGGAGAAAATCAGCCCGTTAAGGCTATGAAAACAGACATAAAATCGCTCTATTATCCCGAGCTTGAAAAGTTTATAACGGACGGCGGATTTCCGCGTTTCAGGGCTAAGCAGGTCTACGGCTGGCTCAACCGCGGAGCGCTTTCCTTTGACGAAATGGGCAATATCCCGAAAAACTTACGCGAATTTCTTAATTCAAGTAGTTACATTTCTGTTGCAAATATTGAAAAAAAGCTGGTATCACGGTATGATAAAACAGTGAAGTATCTTTTCCGTTTGAATGACGGAGAATTTGTTGAGACCGTTGTTATGAGCTATAAGCACGGCTACTCCATCTGCGTGTCAACTCAGGTCGGCTGTAAGATGGGCTGTACCTTCTGCGCGACGGGAAAATCAGGCTTCTCGCGGAGTCTGACGGCTTCCGAGATCTTAGCCCAGATCGAAAGCGCCGGGCGTGACCTCGGCGTAAGGATCAGCAATATAGTGCTGATGGGAATGGGCGAGCCGCTCGACAATTTTGACAACGTTATAAGATTTCTGAAAATCGTATCCTGCGAGGACGGGCTCAATATCGGTATGAGGCATATCACGCTTTCAACCTGCGGTATTGTTCCGAGAATTTACGACCTCGCCGAATACAACTTCGCGCTGACACTCTCGGTGTCACTCCACGCGCCCGATAATGAAACGCGAAGTAAGACTATGCCTATCAATAATAAGTATCCGATTGAACAGCTTATCAAGGCGTGCCGCGATTATTTTGACAAAACGGGGCGGCGTATAAGCTTTGAGTACGCGATGATCGACGGCGTGAACGATACGGACGAATGTGCGCGCAAGCTTTCAAGCCTGCTCGGAAATCTCAACTGCCACGTGAACCTTATCCCCGTAAACACCGTCAGAGGCTCCGGCTATAAAAAAAGCCGCCTCGACAGACAGCGGGCGTTTATAGATATTCTTGAAAAAAACTCTGTAACAGCTACCGTACGCCGAACCCTCGGCAGCGACATAGACGCATCCTGCGGTCAGCTCAAGAGAAACTATACTGAGAAAACAGGAGGTTAATAACTTGGAAATATTTTGTAAAAGCGACATAGGCTTAGTCCGCACGCAAAATCAGGACGACTGCCGTTTCGGAGTTATTTCCCCAAGCTGCGCGTGGGCAGTAGTATGTGACGGAATGGGAGGAGCTAACGGCGGAAATATTGCCAGCGCCTCGGCGGTTGAGTACATCAGCTCCGAGATCGAGAAGATGTATTCCGACGAGCTCTCAAAGGGCGAGCTCTCAACACTGATGACAGAAATCGTCTCTCAGGCTAACAAGGCGATTTTCGATATGGCACAGAACGACGTAGACCGTACGGGAATGGGCACGACCTGTGAGTTTGTGCTCGTCAAGGACACCACGGTTCACGTAGTTCACGTCGGCGACAGCCGTACCTACGCTATACGCGGCGGCAAGATAAAGCAGCTCACCGAGGATCACTCGGTCGTTCAGGAAATGGTAAGACGCGGCGAGATCACCGCCGAGCAGGCTCAGAACCATCCGAATAAAAACTTTATCACCCGCGCCCTCGGAATCAAGCCTAACGTTCATCTCGATTATATAGAGACCAATTTCATATACGGAGACGTTCTCCTCATTTGCACCGACGGACTCTCAAACTGTGTTACAACCGGCGATATGGTTAAGATTTGCCACGAAAACAGAGGTCAGGGCTTGACCGATACTCTCGTTGAGAAGGCGAAGGACGGCGGCGGTAATGACAACATTACCGTTACGGTTATTTATTGAGGAGGTTTAAGATGGATAAATACAGCGGAAAAAAGCTTGACGGACGCTATGAGATCCACGAGCTTATCGGCGTAGGCGGTATGGCGTATGTTTATCGTTGTACCGATACCATTGACGACAGAGAAGTCGCGGTCAAAATCCTCAAGGACGAGTTTCTCAACAACGAGGAGTTTATCCGCCGCTTCAAAAATGAGAGCAAGGCGATCGC
>CACYDB010000178.1 GCA_902773035.1 uncultured Ruminococcus sp.
TGTTCTGTGAGCGAGACGGACGGTAGATTTTCTGATAGAAGCCGCGTCAAAGGTCGCCGACTCAAGTGTGAGCGTAGTGGTGTCCTCGACGATCTCGCTGTCAAGACCGCCCATAATTCCCGCGATCGCTACAGGCGTATCGCCGTTGCAAATCATCAGAGTATTCTCGTCGATGTTTCTCTCAACGCCGTCAAGAGTTGTGAACTTGAACGGCTTGTCAAAGCGCTTGACTCTGATAGCGCCCACCTTGCGCGAGTCAAAGGCGTGCATAGGCTGACCCATTTCGAGCATAAGGTAGTTGGTGAGGTCAGCGAGGAAGTTGATAGCTCTCATTCCGCAGTAATAAAGTCTGATTCTCATATTAACGGGGCTTACGGTACGCTTGATATTCTCAAACTGTAAGCACGCGTAGCGGTAGCAGAGCTTGTCCTCGATTTTGAGGTCAACCTTATCCAAGTTATCGTAAACGCTTAAATCCTCAAGCTCAAGGGGCTTGAGCTCCCTGCCTGCGAGAGCCGCGAACTCACGCGCGATTCCGTAGTGACCCCAGAGGTCGGGCCGGTTGGTGAGAGACTTGTTGTCAACCTCAAAGATAATATCGTCAATTTCGTAAATGTCCTTGATATCCGTACCGTTGGGAACGTCGTCGGTGATCTCCATAATACCGGAGTTATCGTCGCTTATGCCGATTTCAGCCTCGCCGCAGCACATACCGTTTGACTCATAGCCCGCGAGCTTACGCGGAGCGATCGTGATGTCGCCAATCTGAGCGCCGACCTTAGCGAAGGCGGTTTTCATACCTACTCTTACGTTAGGCGCGCCGCATACAACGTCGATCAGCTCATCCTCACCCGCGTCAACTCTTAAAAGATGAAGCTTCTTGCTGTCGGGGTGATCGATAACGGATTTGATTTCGGCGACAACAACGCCTGATAAATCCTTGCCCTTGAAGAAAATCTCATTTTCAACCTCGGCGGTCGAGAGGGAGAACTGATGAATAAGCTCAACCTTGTCAAGTCCGCTGAAATCAACAAAATCGGAAATCCAGTTCATTGATAAAAACATAATCGTCGCCTCCCTTATTCATCGTCGTCCGTGAACTGAGACAGAACCTTAAGACTGCCGCTGTTCAGGTCGCGTATATCTTTAACTCCGTACTTCATCATCGCGAGTCTTGTAAGACCGAGACCGAAGGCGAAGCCTGTGTACTCATCAGGGTTGATTCCGCCCTCTTTAAGAACCTCGGGGTGAATCATACCGCAGGGGCAGAGCTCAAGCCAGCCGCTGTGACCGCAGCTCGCGCAGCCGTCGCCGCCGCAGATAAGACAGTTGATATCAAGCTCAAAGCCGGGTTCTACGAAGGGGAAGAAGCCGGGGCGAAGTCTTACCTTGATATCCTTGCGGAAAACCTCCGAGAGCATTGTTTTCATAAAGTAAATGAGGTTTGAAATGCTGATGTCCTTGTCAACCATAACGCCTTCCATCTGGAAGAAGGTATTCTCGTGACTTGCGTCGGTAGCTTCGTTACGGAAGCAGCGTCCGGGGAAGATAGCCTTGATGGGAATACCGTTCTCGATCAAGCCCTTGCCGTATTTTTTGAGAATAGCGTTCTGAGCCGCTGAGGTCTGGGATTTAAGCAGCTGACCGTTCTCGAGATAGTAGGTGTCCTGCATATCTCTGGCGGGGTGATGCTTCGGAATGTTGACCGACTCAAAGCACTCGTAGTCGGTTACGACCTCGCTGTAATCCTCGACCGTAAAGCCCATCGACTTGAACACGGTCTCGCACTGACGCTGTACAAGCGTGATCGGGTGATAAGAGCCGCGCTCCAGATCCACGGGAGTTGTGATGTCAAACTTAGGCATTGAGTCGATTTCCGCCTGGATCTCAAGCTCCTTGAGCTTTGCGGTTTTCTCCTCGATAAAATCAGTCGCCTGAGCTTTAAGCTCGTTGACGTTTTTACCGAACTCCTTGCGCTCCTCATTTGTTAAGTCCTTCATTGATTTCATCAGACCCGTGATCGAGCCCTTTTTGCCGAGGTACGCAACCCTCAGCTTGTCCAGGTCAACGAGGTTTTTGATTCCCTCAAGGTCAGCTTCAAGCTGAGCCTTCAGACCCTTGATTCTGTCATCCATAGTTTTACCTCCGAAAAATAGTATGCAAAAAGTCCCTGTGAGAGACTTTCCTCACAGGGACGAATAATATCCGCGGTACCACCCTTGTTCTTGCAAAAGCAAACACTTTCGTGACTTGTAACGGAGTCTGCCGTCAGAGCCTACTTACAGTTCAGCCCTGCCGCTCGGAAGGGAACTTCACATCCACGGTTAAGCCTCCTCTTTCAGCCGATGGGGGAGGTCTCTTTGCGTAACCTGAGAACGCTACTTTTCTTCGTCGCCGCGTTATCGAGATTTATTTTATCACCTATTTTTAAAATTTGCAATACCTTTATTGAAAAATTTTTCCTCTTATGATATGATTGTTATATATTGATTGAAAAGGAGACGGGTATATGGGTTTTATCCTTGTTAACTGGCATGTGTTCCTGCTTGCTTTCTTCATATCTTACATCCTCGGAAGCCTGAACTCAGCCGTAATCATCACCAAAATCTTCACAAAGGGCGGCGACATCAGAATGATGGGCAGCGGCAACGCGGGCTTTACAAACGTACTGCGTTCCGTGGGCAAGCTTCCCGCTGTACTGACGATCATATTTGACGTGCTCAAATCTGTCGCGGCAGTCGCGATAGGCGGCTGGATCTTTATGATGCTGAGCGCGGGTATGACCGACTCGGACGCTGTCATAAGAGTCGGCAAGTATCTCTGCGGACTTTTCTGCATTATCGGCCACAGCTTTCCTGTTTTCTTCAAGTTCAGGGGAGGCAAGGGCATTGTCACCGCAGCGTCTATGATGCTTGTGGCTGACTGGAGAGTTTTTCTTGTAATTCTCGCCACCTTCCTTATTGTATTTGTTTTGTCAAAGATCATCTCGCTCGGAAGTATTATCTCCGCGTGTATGTTCCCTGTTTATACGATCGGCTTCTGTCTGATTGATTTCTTCTTCTTCGGCTATCCGGGCTGGTATGTATATGAGTGTACGGTTACGGCGTTTATTATCACCGTGTTTGTTATTATCAAGCACTCCTCAAACATCAAGCGTCTTATCAGAGGCGAGGAGAAGAAGATCAGAGCCAAAAAATAACTTGCATTTTGTATACCAAAGTATTATTATAAATATTGTGAAAAAATCAGAAACGGAGTATGTTTAATGGATAATTGTGTTTTTTGTAAGATAATCGACGGCTCCATCCCGTCAAACAAGGTATATGAGGACGACAAAATGCTCGCCTTTCACGATATCGCGCCCGAGGCTCCAGTTCACGTTGTTATGATTCCGAAGGCTCATATCACAAGCGTTGACGCGCTCAACGCCGAGAACATCGACTATATCGCCCACATCTTCTCAAAGGCTGGCGAAATCGCCAAGTCGGTCGGACTCGAAAACGGCTACAGAATCGTCACCAACTGCGGCGCCGACGGTGGTCAGACCGTATTCCACATTCACTTTCACCTTATGGGCGGAAAGAAACTGGGAAAGATGGTTTAAACAATGGGAAATACATATAAAATCAATATCGCGGGCTGTGAGCGCGAGCTCCCGCTCTGCGAGGTAAGCGAAAATCTTGATATTGCGGCGTTTGTAATGTTCGGCGACGTCGAGGTAACGGAGGCTTCCGCCAGAGAGCTCCTCAAAATCGTTCCCGAGCACGACGTCATAGTTACCGCCGAGGCAAAGGGTATTCCCCTCGGCTATGAGATGGCTCGTCAGGAAAAGGGCGAGTACGTTGTTGCCCGCAAGGGCTTAAAGGTTTATATGCCCGAGTATATCAACGTTGAGGTGCGTTCGATCACAACACTTTCAATCCAGCGTCTTTACATCGGCTCGAGCGATATAAAAAAAATCAGGGATAAACGAGTTCTTATTGTAGACGACGTTATCTCAACGGGCGAGAGTCTCGCGGCTCTCAAAAAGCTTGTTGAGAAAGCGGGCGGAAATGTTGTCGGTATGGCAGCGGTTCTCGCCGAGGGCGACGCCGTTGACAGAGATGATATCATCTACCTCGAGCAGCTGCCCGTATTTCCTAAATAAATATGATTATTCGGGGCTGCCGCGGTTCGCGACCGCCCCATTATGATTAGTTGAGAAAATCAGCCGCTAATCACTAACCACTAACAACTAATCACTGAACAGGGTGATAATATGTCCGAGATCAACCGCAAGGAATTAAAACAGAATATCAACAAGGGCGTGTTCGACAAGCTCTACCTCATTTTCGGCGAGGAAAAAATGTACGTCAGAGCCGACAGCGATTATCTGCTCGAAAAGCTCTGCGGCAAGGAGCCCTCGGAGTTCAACTTCCACAGCTTCAACAAGGACTATGACCTCGACGCTGTTGCCGTAGCCGTTCAGGTCGTGCCGTTTATGAGCCGCTATAATGTAGTAAGGATTGTCGATTTTGACCTCAACAGTCAGGCTAAGTCCGACGTTGACAGGCTCATTGACATCCTCAAAAACGCTCCCGACGGAACGGTGATAATCTTTACAAATCCAACCTTGGAGCAGGATCCCAAGAAGCTCGGCGCGAATTTCAAGCAGCTTTTCACGTTCATTAAAAAGCACGGCACGGTCTGTCAGATCAACCGCGAGAGCGATATAAGCCTCGCCCGACAGATCGTAAAATGGGCTGATAAAAGAGATATAAAAATCGAGCAGGCTGACGCGTTCAGACTGCAGGAGTACGTCGGCGACGATCTGCACACAATCAAAAACGAGCTCGATAAGCTCTGTAATTACGTCGGCGACGGCGGCTATATCACGGGTAAGGAAATCGAGCTTCTTGTCACAAAAAGGCTTGAGGCGAACATTTTCAGACTCACCGACGAGATCGTCGCTCAGAACAGCTCAAAGGCGTTTGAGATCCTTGACACCCTCTTTTATCAGAAAGCCGACGCCAACGAGATTATCAGTGTGATCAGTATGTCGTATATGGATTTTTACCGCGCGAGAGTCGCCGCCGAATGCGGCGAGCAGCTCTCTGTCGTCGCCAAGGATTTCGGCTACGGACGGCGTGAATTTGCTCTCAAAAACGCGGGTAAAAAGACAAGAAATATTTCCACGGAAAACCTGCGCGACAGTCTCAACGAAATCACTCAGACTACAGCGAAGCTCAGGAGCGTTTCCGTCAACGACAGAATAATGCTCGAAACTCTCGTGTCAAAGCTCATTATGCTCGCGGGGAAAACAGCCTTATGATTTCGCTTAAGGAGGCCGTGATTGTCGAGGGCAGATACGACAAAATCAAGCTCAGCGAGATAATCGACACGCCGATAATCGAGACTAACGGCTTTCGCATTTTCAAGGACAAGGAAAAGCAGAGCCTTATCCGTCGGATTGCCTCAAAGCGCGGAATACTCGTGCTGACCGACAGCGACTCGGGCGGATTTGTAATAAGAAATTTTCTTCGCGGCTTTGTGCCCGAAAGCGAGATAAAGCACGCCTATATCCCTCAGCTCAAGGGCAGGGAAAAGCGTAAGAGCGAGGACTCAAAGGAGGGCCTGCTCGGTGTTGAGGGGGTTGACGACGAGGTCATAATCGAAGCCCTCAGAAAGAGCCCCGCTACAATAATCGGTGAGGATTCGCGCGACGCTCGCGGCGAAATCACAAAAGCCGCTCTCTACGACCTCGGACTCAGCGGCAGGGAAAACTCCAAAAAGCTACGGGAAGCGCTTCTTTATGAGCTCGGTATGCCGTCCTATTTAACAACCAACGCTATGCTCTCCGCGCTGAACTGTTTATATTCTTTAGAAGAATTAAAATCACAAATCAATAAACTATCCGAATAATAAATCACCGCCCAAGCAATCGCCTGGGCGGTACCTTTTTATTTACTGTGATCGGAGCCTTAGTCCTCCGTATCTTCTTCGATCGGGTCGATCGTAACGTTCGCCGCGATAATACGCTGGCTGTTCACCTGCTGAACCTGCAGCAGAATGTTTTCAAATTTGAACTTCGCCTTACGTCTCGGGATCGTTGTGAAATGCTCCAGTATAAATCCGCCGACAGTTACAGCGTCAGTCTCCACGTCGTCGGGGTCTATATCCGCAAGGTCAAACAAATCCTCAAGCGGCATATCTCCGCTGACTATGTACTCGTTGTCCGAAATCTTAGTACAGTCGTTCTCGATTTCCTCGTCCTCGTCCCAGATCTCTCCGACAATCTCCTCGAGCAAGTCCTCCATCGTAACAATGCCGAGCGTGCCGCCGTATTCGTCGGTGACAACGGCAATATGAAGTCTCTTGCGTTTAAAATCGCTGAGTATCTTAGAGAGGTTCTGATTGTTGAATACAAAGTACGCGGGCTGAATCAGCTTGCCGATATTAGGCTCGTTGCCGCTTGCCAGCTCCTCAAGATAATCACGCGTGTAGAGTATGCCGATAATATGGTCGATCGTTTCCTTGTACACGGGAATACGCGAATAACGGCTCTCAAAGATTATGTGCTTTAGCTTCTCGGGAGGATCCATAATGTCAATTGCCGTCATATCAACTCTCGGCGTAAGAACCTCGAGCACCGTTTTATCGTCGAAGTCGAGCACAGACTGAACCATCTCGCTCTCATCCTCCTCGAGCACACCCTCGTCCTCGATATTCTCGACGATCTGTTTAAGCTCATCCTCGGTTACGGAGGGCTGTTCATCCTTTGAGCCCGCGACCTTAAACGCGACCTCCTTCAGCTTGACAAACAAAAATACGATCGGCGTCAGAACAATAGTTATAGCCTTGAGTATCCCCGCCGTAGCGAGCGAGTAAGCCTCGCTGTGCTCCTTAGCCAGACACTTCGGAATGATCTCTCCGAAGGTCAGCACAAGCAACGTGGTAGCGCCCGTGGCTATGGCGGTACCGATGTTTCCGAATAGCTCCAGACATACGACCGTCGCGAGCGACGAGCAGCCGAGGTTGACGATGTTGTTGCAAATCAGAATCGCCGTCAGAGCCTTATCAAAATGCTCGGTTATGTAGAGCGCTTTCTTAGCCTTTTTATCGCCGTCATCGGCGTAGCTCTGGATCCTCAGCTTGTTCACAAAAGAAAAAGCCGTCTCAACCGAGCTGAAAAAAGCCGAAAGAAGTATACAAAGTATTATTACAATTATCTGCCACAATTGGACTTCCAAAATTTTATCACTCCGGTAATTCATATTAACTCAGTATAATAATACTATAATATTTCTAAAAAATAATTTTTTAAAAGAAAAAAGAGCAAATTTCCTCATAAATCACGCCCGAAAAGCCAAAATACATACGGAGGTACATTATGAGCGAAAAAGAAGAATATATAAAGAACCCCTGCGAGCCGGAGGAAAATCCGCCCGAGGACTCTCCGATAGAGGAGAAACGCTTTGAGGAGATCGAAAACGCGGGCTCGATTATCGCGGCGAGAGGGGACAAGGTGATCCACTGCCTTACCGTGATAGGACAGATCGAGGGTCATTATCTGCTCCCTCAGAACAGCAAAAGCACAAAGTACGAGCACGTCATCCCGCTGCTCGTCTCAATAGACGAGGACCCGCGGATCGACGGACTGCTCATTCTCCTTAACACAGTCGGCGGCGACGTAGAGGCGGGACTCGCGATAGCGGAGCTCATCTCGGGAATGAGAAAGCCGACGGTCTCAATCGTCCTCGGCGGCGGACACTCAATCGGAATACCCCTTGCCGTCGCCGCGAAAAAGAGCTTCATAGCAAAGAGCGCCTCGATGACCGCTCACCCTGTCAGGAGCACAGGGCTGACGATCGGCGTACCGCAGACCTTCGAGTATTATCAGCGTATGCAGGACAGGATCACAAATTTTGTGGTTGACAATTCCAATATCTCGCGCGAGGATTACACAGGTCTGATTATGAATACGGGCGAGCTCGTTATGGATATCGGCACGATTCTCGACGGACAGCGGGCAGTTGACGTCGGACTGATCGACAGCGTCGGAACTCTCACCGAGGCTGTAGACTGCTTGTACTCAATGATAGGAGAATGAATCGGTACCCTTTTTACAGGGTACCGAAAAATTTTGCCGAAAAGTCTTGCTTTTCAACGCGACTTTCGTTTATAATGAACATAATATTTCTAAAAGGGGGAGGAAATATATGTGTTTGACTCGATAATGAACTTTTTCAATTCTGTTGATGATATAATGTATTATCCGATACTCATCATTATCCTCGCGGCAGCGGGCTTATTCTTCACATTCCGCACAAAAGGCGTACAGATACGTCTTTTCGGGGAATCCTGCCGTTTGATTATGGAGAAGCCCTCGGGCGATCAAAAGGTTTCATCTTTTCAGGCGCTGATGGTTTCGACCGCCTCGCGCGTCGGAACAGGCAATATCGTCGGAGTTTCGACAGCAATTTGCCTCGGAGGTCCCGGAGCTTGCTTCTGGATGTGGCTTATGTGTATAATCGGCGCATCCTCAGCGTTTATCGAGAGTACGCTTGCGCAGGTTTTCAAGCGTAAGGATAAGGACGGCAACGGCTACGGCGGTCCGGCGTATTATATTGAGCAAGCTCTCAAAAAACCTGTGATTTCCGTAATATTCTGCGTCTTTCTTATTGCTACATATGCTTTCGGCTTTAATCTTCTGTGTTCATACAATCTGCAATCTTCCTTTGAGGTCTACGGCTTTTATGATAAAA
>CACYDB010000179.1 GCA_902773035.1 uncultured Ruminococcus sp.
CTTGAGCCCGTCGAGCTTTTTCTGAAGCTTACGTCCGAGCAGCGTAGCGTTGCCGCCCTCGTCCATCTCGGCTGATACGGCGATATAGGTGCGCTGATTCTCGCGCCTGATCATATCCATCGTGTAGCCGTCCTTCGCCCTGGCGAATTTCGAGAGCCTGTATTCCTTGGTTACGTCCTCACCCTTGGCGTTTTTCGAGGTCGCCTTGATCTTCATTCTCAGGAGATTTTCGTAGGTGAGAGCGCTTGTCTTGTCTACTATATCGACGTCAACGTTCCTGTCGCCGAGCTTCATAGTCAGAGCGTTCTTTTCGGTAGTGGCTTTCTCGGCGATCTGCTGGAAAATCTGAGCCACTGTAAGTCCGTAAGCCGCCGCCTTGTTGCGATCGATTCTGAGCCTGAGCGTGCGGTCAGCCTCGGTAACGCCGTTATCGGCGTTTTTGAGACCGTCAACGCTGTTCATCATCTTCATAACGTCCTCGCTCAGCGAGAGCAGCTTATCCTTGTCGTCGCCGTAGATGTTGACGGTGACTCCGTCGCTCATAAGCGTGGACATATTGCTCATTCCCGAGGAGCTTACCGATAGCTCCTCGCACTTGATATCCTTTGTCTTTTCTTCGATTTGTCTGCGGATATCCCTGTATTCGTTGATGTTCTTGATGTTCTCGTCGGTCAGCACGATGAAGCTAAACGTCGTGTAGTTGTTCACGGCTCCCGAGCCTACGACGCTCGCCATAAGCCCCGTGTTGCCGTCAAGCGCGCCGATTTTCTGAACGCCCTTGATACCCATTATTCTGTCAACGACCTCGTCAGCGGTCTTATACGCGTCCTCCTTTGAGGTGTCCTTGTCGAGCGTCATAGACAGCTCGAGCTGATTGCCGTCGGTGTCGTCGATCATAACGATACCCGTCGAGAAGGTCTGCCATACGCAGAGTCCGAGAAGAATTATTGATACGGCTATCGGAAGTATCTTTACCTTGAGGAAGAAGCCGAGGATCCTGCCGTAGAGATTCTTGATTTTATCGAACCAGTTTTCCTTGCGCGGTCTGATATTTTTAAGCAGGAGAGAGCCGAGCGTCGGCACGACTGTCAGCGCTACAGCGAGAGAGGCTACGAGAGCGTATGAAATCGTGAACGCAAAGGGGATAAGCAGCTGCGCTATCATACCCGTCGTGTAAACCATCGGCAAGAATACGCAGATCGTCGTGACGGTGGAAGCGATGATCGGTCCCGCGACCTGCTTTGTGCCCTGAACCGCGGCTCTCGGGGCGGGAATACCCTTCTGCCTCATACGGAAGATGTTCTCCATTACGACGACGGAGTTGTCCACGAGCATTCCTATACTTATGCACAGTCCCGCCAGCGACATAACGTTGAGATTTATCTTTGTGAAGTACATTATAATAAGCGCGAAAAGTACGCTGAACGGTATACTGAACGCGACTACGAGGGTGGGCTTGAAGGATTTGAGGAAGAGCGCGAGTATGAGTATCGCGAGCGCCGCTCCGAGCAGGATCGAGCTGAGAACGCTGTTGATGATGATCGCGATGTAATCGCCCTGGTCGATCATCTGGGTGAAGTCGAGTCCCTTGTACTTTTCCTCAAGCTCCTTGAAGGCTGTTTCCATCTCCGCGGAAACCTCGCTTGTGTTCGCGGTGCTAGCCTTGAAGATTCCGAGCATAACCGCGTCCTTGCCGTTGACCTTGCTGTACGCCTCGCCGACATTGTCGATGAGAGTTACGTTGGCGACGTCGCTGACGCGGATCTTGCCCACGCCCTTGATTTTGGTGAGGACGAGGTTTTTGAGCTGGTCTACGGTTTTGAAGGTCTCGTTGATTTCGATGAGCCACTGGTTAGAGTCTTTGTCCTCGATATAGCCCGCGGGCATTGAGAAGTTCTGAGCTGATATGAGCTTTGAGAGCGTGTCGAGGGTGAGCAGGGCGTCGATGTTTGAGTTGTCGCGCGCCGCCTCAATCGACTTG
Source organism: uncultured Ruminococcus sp. (assembly GCA_902773035.1). Taxonomy (GTDB): domain Bacteria; phylum Bacillota; class Clostridia; order Oscillospirales; family Acutalibacteraceae; genus Ruminococcoides. The sequence continues at coordinate 1,982 of CACYDB010000179.1, forward strand.
TCGAGCTTTTTCTGAGCGGAGTCGAGCTCCTTTTTAGCTTTGTCGAGCTCCTGCTTGCCCGAGGCAAACTGAGCCTGCGCCGATCCGAAGCCTGCCGCGGCTGAAAGTCCCGCGGATGTGAGCTTTGACTGCTGCTTGTCGAGCCCCTTCATCTTTTCCTTGAGCTGCTTGACGACCGCCTGCTGAGTTTTGATTTCTATTTCAAGGTTCGCAAGCTCCGTCTCGATCTGAGGAAGTCTTGTCTTGACCGCAGAGGATACCTTTTTGAGATTGTCGAGGCTGAGCTGTTCGACCTGAGCGCCGTAGCCCGCCGTTTTCATCCAGTCGAGGAATTTCTGATATTCCTCGGGATTCGCGAGCGCCTCCTCTATCGAGGAGGGAACGGTCACGCCCTGCATTGAGGCTACGGCGGAAAAGCTAGTGTTCATTGTCTTTAAGCTCTCGTCGATAGTCTTGTAGGTCTGGGGGAGCTTTGCGTCATTGTACGCCTTTTTCTCAGCCTCGAGCGCGCTCTTTGAGGCTGAAAGGCTCGTAAGCGTTGACTCGTAAGCCGCCTTTGTCGCCTGAGCCTTGTCTACCTGAGCGGAGCCGTCGGCGAGCTGTTTATTGGTCTTGCTCTGTTTATCCCTGAGCTTCTTCTCACTGTCGGAGAGCTTTTGCTTTCCGTCGATGATCTTCTGCTTTGCGGACTTTATCTTATCGCTCGCCTCACCCAGCTTATCATTTGTCTGAGCGAGTATTTTAGCGTTTACCTTGTCGATTTTTTTCTGACTGAGGCGTATCTCCACGCTGTCCTCGATCAGTCCGTTGGCGGATACGCTCGCGACTCCGTCCTGCCTTTCGAGGTAGGGCTTGACGGTGTTTTCCGCGAAGTCCGAGAGCTCCTTGATGTCCTTGCCCTCGTAGCTTATATCGGCGTACATCGTCGCAACCATATCCATACTGATTTCCAGAATGTTGGGAGTGGAGCAGCCCTCGGGGAGAGTCATCGAGTTGACGGTTTTTGATACGCGCACGAGGGCGGAGTTCATATCGGTGTCGTCGGCGAAGCTGAGCATTACCATTCCGTAGTTATTGTTGGAGGTGCTTGTTACCTTTTCAACGCCGCTGAGCGTGCCCAGTGAGCTCTCCATAGGCTCGACGATGTCGTTCTGAATCTTCTCGGGCGAGGCGCCTATCTCAGTCGTGATGACCGCGAGGTAGGGAAGCTCCAGCTCGGGCAGGAGGTCGGTACGCATATTTTGCAGACTGACAAATCCGACTACGAGAACCATAATTATGGAGACGATTACGAAGTAAGGTTTTTTTACAAAGAATTTTGTCATACAGATTCCCCTTTAAAGTGAGGTGAAGGCTTATCGGACGCTCTTTGATGAGAGCTTTCCGATAATCATAAATACGAAGAAAATAACTATATCGACCGCGACGATCGTAGCTCCTACGGGAGTTTCGCACGCGACTGACAGCATAATGCCCGTAAGCGAGCAGGCTACGGACAGTACGGCTGAGCAAACCGTTACCGACTTGAAGCTCTTGAAAACTCTCATAGCCGACAGCGCGGGGAAGATCACCAGCGCCGAGATAAGCAGTGAGCCTACGAGGTTCATCGCGAGCACGATGATGACGGCGATGACCACGGCGATAAGCAGGTTGTAGAGCTTGGAGCGAACGCCTGTCGCCTCGGCGAAGCTTTCGTCAAAGGTGACGGCGAAAATGCGGTTGTAAAAGATTATGAACACCGCCGCGACTACGACGGATAGAATTATGCACAGCCATACCTCGAGCTGAGAGAGCGTGAGTATCGAGGTCGAGCCGAACAGCGTTGAGCATACGTCCCCCGAGAGATTTCCCGAGGAGCCGAAAATGTTCATCAGAAGATAGCCCACCGCCAGCGCTCCGACTGAGATCATGGCGATCGAGGCGTCACCCTTGATTTTTGTATTCTGACCTGTCCTGAGCAGGAGTACGGCGCAGATTATCGTGATCGCGAGCACGAGGGGCATATCGTTGGTGAGCTTTAGCACGGTCGCTATGGCGATCGCGCCGAACGCTACGTGAGAAAGTCCGTCGCCTATAAACGAGAATCTTTTGAGCACCAGCGTTACTCCGAGAAGTGATGAGCACAGTGAGATCAGAACGCCTACTATCAGCGCGTACTGTACGAAGGGGTAGCTTAAATAGAGGGCGATTTTGTCGAGAAGCTCTGTCATACCGCGCCCTCCTTTCCGAAGCCGAGGGAGGAGTCGCTGAGGTATTCTTCCTTGGTGCCGAAGAATACTGTGTCGCCGATATGCAGAATCTTATCAGCGTATTTCAGCGCCGCCCGTATGTCGTGCGAAATCATTATTATTGTGGTTTTATCCTTTTTGTTGAGCTCGTCAATGAGGGCGTACATCTCAGCCGTGACCTTGGGGTCAAGCCCCGCGACAGGCTCGTCGAGCAGGAGTATATCCTTTGTCGCGCATAACGCTCTGGCGAGCAGAACTCTCTGCTGCTGTCCTCCCGAAAGCTCGCGGTAACAGCGCTTTTTGAGCTTTGTCAGACGCATTCTTTCTATGTTTTCTAGGGCGAGCTGTTTTTCTTTTTTACTGTAGAACGGTCGGGCTCCCATTTTGTTGAGACAGCCTGAGAGCACGATTTCCCATACCGACGCCGGAAAGTCCTTCTGAGCGTCAGTCTGCTGAGGAAGATAGCCTACGGCGCTGCGCTTGAGCCCGTCGCCGAATTCAACTGTTCCCGAGAGCTGCTGTTTGAGCCCGAGGATAGTTTTCATCAGCGTGGTCTTACCCGAGCCGTTCTCGCCGATTATGCACAGGTAGTCTCCCTTTTCGATTTCAAAGCTCAGCCCGCCGATTATTTCAATACCGTCGTAGCCGAGGCTTAGGTCTTTACATTTGAGCTGAGGCATTTTTACTCCTTAAATATCTGCTTGAGAATTTTCAGATTCTTTTCCGTTACCGAAAGATAGGACGCTCCCTTGCTTATCTGCTCGGGAGTCGTTGACTGCATTGAGTCGAGCGTGAGGATCTTCTGATCCTTTGTCCTTGTGTTTTTGATTATGGTCTCGGCGACCTTGCCGTCCGAGTTGTCGATTTTGAGAATGTACTTTGCGCCCAGCTTGTCGATCTTTTTGCTGAGAAAGGCGATCGTCTTGAAGCTCGCCTCGGTCTCGGCTGAGCATCCCGCAAAGGCGGCGTAATACTCTATGCCGTAATCCTCGGTGAGATAGCGGAAGGGGAATCTGTCGCCGAAAATGAGTGTCTTGTTCTTTGCGGCGGCGACAGTCTGAGTGTATTCCTCGTCGAGCTTTATCAGCTTGTTTACGTAGCTCTGAGCGTTGTGGGAGTAGGTGTTCTTATGCTTGGGGTCGAGCGTTTCGAGCTTTTGCTCGATGAATTTGCACGCGCGTTCCGCGTTTTTAAGCGAGAGCCATACGTGCTCGTCATACGCGCCGTCGGCTTCACCCTCCATACCCTCTGTGATTTCCTCCTCTTTTATTCTGTCCTTGAGCAAATCCATAAGGTTTACGACGATCATATTCTTATTTGTCTTTTCCTCGAGGGCGTCCGTGACCCATTTGTCAGACTCGCCGCCCACGTAGATGAACATATCGCAGGAGGAGATTTTGACTATATCCTGCGCCGAGGGCTGAAAGCTGTGCATATCAACGCCCGAGTCGAGCAGGAGTGTGAGGTCGATATCGTCGTCGCTGCCGATGATATTCTTCGCCCAGTCGTAGACGGGGAATACGGTCGCCACGACCTTGATTTTTCCGTTATCCTTGGTGTTGTCCGCGCATCCGCAGAAAACTGACGCCAGAACTATTATTGTTATGCACAGCGCTATTATTCTTTTCATTGATATTATTCTCCCTTGTCCTTCTTATCCTTGCAGTCGCCGCAGATTCCGTAGAGTACGGTCTCGCCCTTGTCGATTGAGAAATGCTCCTTTTCGCTGAGGTTCTCGACAAGTAAATCGGCGATCTCCTGCTCCATATGATAGGTTTTGCCGCATTCCTTGCAGCTCAGGTGCAGGTGAGCGCGGCACTCCGCGCAGTCCGTGTACTGATAGACAGCCTCTCTGCCCGCGCCTGAGGCGACGCGTCTGAGCTTGCCCTCCTCCTCCATATCGGAGAGGTTGCGGTATACGGCGCTTTTGCTTATCTGATTTGCGAGCGCCTCGGCTATCTGACCTGCCGAGATACTCTCGTCAACGTGCTGCTCAAGGTAAGAGGTCAGTATTTTCCTTTGCTTTGTCATATATTTGGGCATTATTTTTCCTCTTTTCAATTTGCGACTTATTCGCAAATTAGTATACCACAGCGCCCGAATGATGTCAACAGGGGAAGGGGAGAGGGCGGTTTTTTTGCCTGATTCAGAAAAAAACACCAAATCATTCTTACAAAATTGCAAGAAGTATTGCGTTTTGCACTACTATTGTGATAGAATTACTGTGATTTCGTATACAAAGGAGAGATTCTATGGAAAAAAGGGGTATGTGGAGCTCCCGTCTTACCTTTATCCTCGCCGCGATCGGTTCAGCGGTAGGACTCGGTAACGCGTGGAGATTCCCCGGACTTTGCGCCAAGCACGGCGGAGGTACATTTCTTGTAGTTTACCTCGCGGCTATGCTGGTTATGGGTATTCCGCTTTTGATGACGGAGATCGCGATCGCAAGAAAGTTCCGTAAGGGAGCTATCGAGAGCCTTCGCGGTATCAAAAAATGCTGGGAGCCTGTCGGATGGGCGGCAACCTCAAACGCTTTTGTGATCGTATGCTACTATGCAGTAGTGTTCGCGTGGGTAATCCTTATGTTCGCGAACTCGTGGCAGTTCGCGGGTATGACGGGCAAGAACGAGGAAGCCTCAGCGCTGTTCTTTAACCTTACTCAGACGACGGGTCTGATCGAGGGCTGGGAGATTCCGTGGGAGGTTCTCGTATGCCTGCTGGTTGCGTGGGGACTTATATTCTTCTGCATCCGCAACGGCGCGAGCTCTGTCGGAAAGGTTGTAAAATTCACCGTATTCGCTCCCGTAGCGCTGCTTCTCATTATGGCTGTCAAGGGCTGTACAATGCCCGGCGCCGAGGCAGGCCTGGCTAAGCTCTTTATTCCCGATCCCGCGGCGCTCGGTGATCCGACGCTCTGGGTTGACGCTATCGGTCAGGTGTTCTACAGTCTGTCGATTATGATGGCGATTATGTTCGCCTACGGCTCATATGTCGGCGACGACGCCAATGTTGCGGGCGACGCGGTCATCATCGCGTTCTCGGATATGGCTATCAGCGTGCTCTCGGGCGTAGTAATGTTCGCCACAATGGGCGGCACGGGTATGCTCGACAACATCACCGCGAGCGGTATCGGCACAGCCTTCCTTGTTTATCCGCAGGCTATAGTCAACCTTACGCACATAGGCTGGCTCAACGCCGTATTCGGAGCTGTTTTCTATCTTATGCTCATCACGCTGGCGATAGACTCCGCGTTCTCGATCGTAGAGGGCGTCTCCGCGGCTATATCGGACAAATTCCATATCAAGCCCAAGAAGGTCACGATCGCGATTTGTCTTATCGCGGGAGTTATCTCGCTGCTGTTTGTAACGCGCGCGGGACTCGCGTGGCTCGATATCGTTGACAACTGGGCTAACAACTTCAACCTCATCATTGTCGGCGTATTTGAGTGCGTGGCTATCGGCTGGACGTTCAGTCTCAGAAAGGTTCTTTCCGAGATCAACAGAAACACAAAGCGTTTCAGAGCGCCTTACTGGTGGTACTCGATTTCGGTCAAGGTTATTTCACCCGTTTTACTCGCGGGGCTGTTTGTATGGAATGTTTACACTCTCTTCCATGACAACGGCGGTACCTACAATCCCGACTATCCCATCTGGGCTCAGATCGCGGCAGGCTGGGCGGTTACGGTTCTCGTATTCGCGAGCGGATTTATCGCAAAGCTTGTTGTAAAGCGCAAGAAGAAAAAGGGCTTTGTCGAGGATGAGGTCGTCTGGGAAGATAATTGATTATTCACACAGCCGGCTCGGAAATTCCGAGCCGGCTTTTTCGTATTTTAGGCAGCAATAAATAGGTTTAACGCAATTAAATTTTACGCGCTGAAACGGTAACAAAAATTTAGTAAAAATTTATAAAATGAGGTATTGAATAACTGAAAATTGTGTGCTATGATAGCAGTATGAGAAGGTTTAAAAATTAGAAGTTTTGAACTGAACCGGGGGACAAAATTCTTCGGTAAATCTCAGACGAATGTCCGTCGTTAATCGGACAAAAATCTTTAGAAAGAAAAGGTGGAAATCATGAAAAAGTCAACAATCAAAAGACTCGCCGCTCTCGGTCTTGCGGGACTTATGACAGCGGGCGCTCTCGCGGGCTGCTCAGGCGGTTCGGGAGATTCAGGCTCAGCCGCAGACTCAGGCTCAGCTTCCAAGGCGGGCGACGCTTCCAAGGGTAAGGTTTATTACCTCAACTTCAAGCCCGAGCAGGACAAGGCTTGGCAGTCACTTGCCAAGAAGTACACAAAGGAAACAGGCGTTGAGGTTTCCGTAGTTACAGCCGCCGAGGGTACATACGAGCAGACTCTTACATCAGAGATGGCTAAGGACGAGGCTCCGACTCTCTTCCAGGTTAACGGTCCCGTTGGCCTTAAGAAGTGGGAAGAATTCTGTATGAATCTTCAGGATCTCGACATCTACAAGGAACTCACCTCCACAGATTACGCTCTTAAGTCAGGCGAAGACGTTAAGGGTATCGCTTATGTAATCGAGTCCTACGGTATCATCTACAACAAGACTCTCCTCACAAAGTACTGCAAGTCTGACTTCGCTTCCGTTAAGAAGATCGAGGACATCAACAGCTTCGCGAAGCTCAAGACTGTTGCCGATGAGATCCAGGCTAACAAAGATAAGCTCGGCGTAAAGGGCGCGTTCACATCAGCCGGTATGGATTCATCATCCGACTGGAGATTCAAGACTCACCTCGCAAACCTCCCGATCTACTTCGAGTATCAGGAGGACAAGATTTCCGATACAGACGCTATCAAGGGCACATACCTCGATAACTACAAGGATATCTGGGATCTCTACATCACAGACTCAACCTGCAAAAAGACAGAGCTCGCTTCCAAGACAGGCGAGGAAGCTGAGACAGAGTTCATCAAGGGCGACGCCGTATTCTTCCAGAACGGTTCATGGGAATACAGCGCTGTAACCGAGGGCGGACTCAAGGATAAGGATCTCGGAATGCTCCCGATTTACATCGGCGCGGGCGACGAGGCTAAACAGGGTCTCTGCACAGGTACAGAGAACTACTGGTGTATCAATGACAACGCTTCCGACGACGATAAGGCTGCTACAGCTGATTTCATCAACTGGTGCGTAACATCTGAGACAGGCACAGCGGCTATGGCTGACGAGATGAGCTTTGTAATCCCCTTCAAGAAGGCTAAGGAAAGCGCTAACATCTTCGTAAAGATCGACAAGGAGCTTACAGCAGCAGGCAAAACACCTGTAAGCTGGAACTTCACAACAATGCCCTCTGAGGAGTGGAAGGACGGCGTAGGCGCTGCTCTTACACAGTACGCCGCGGGCACAGCTAAGTGGGACGCTGTTAAGAAGGCGTTCGTAGACGGTTGGAAGACAGAGAAGGAAAAGGCAGCCGAGGAATAATCTGAGGTTTAGCTTAAACAACCGAATAGCAATTGATTAATGTGAGGGGGCTGGTATCAGCCCCCTCCTGCGTTTCATTAAGTAAGAAAGGCATAGATTATGTTTAAAAAACCTAAAAGGAAGCTTTATGCATTAATATTCCTTCTACCTACATTTCTTGCCTTTGTCATCGGATTTATCTATCCGTTTATCAGAGGTATCTATCTCTCGTTCTTTAAGTTCCAGATAGTAACCAAAACCACCTTTGTGGGAATCAATAACTACCTCAAGGCTTTCAAGGACGAGAGTTTTCTCAAATCCTTCTGGTTTACGCTTGCCTTTGTTGTAGTCAGCGTAATCCTTATCAACGTACTCGCCTTCTTCATAGCCTACGCGCTTACGCTCAAAATCCGCGGCTCCAATCTTTTCCGTACAGTATTCTTTATGCCGAACCTTATCGGCGGAATCATCCTCGGATATATATGGCACCAGATTTTTGACGCGATTCTCCGTTCTATCGATATGCCGTCGCTCGTTACAAACTCCGACCTCGGCTTCTGGGGACTGATCATACTGATGTGCTGGCAGCAGGCGGGTTATATGATGATCATTTACATCGCGGGCTTCCAGAGCGTTCCTCACGACCTTTACGAAGCCTCCAAAATTGACGGCGCCGGCAAGGGACAGATGCTTGTCAAGGTAACTCTGCCGATGATGATGCCGTCAATCACAATCTGCACATTCCTTACGCTGACAAACTCATTCAAGCTTTTCGACCAGAACCTCGCGCTCACAGGCGGCGCTCCGCTGGTTGACGGCGTATGGACAACGCGTATGATGGCGCTCAATATCTACAAGACCTTCTACGGCGAGGGCGTCTCCGCCAAGGGCGTCGGTCAGGCTGAGGGCGTAATCTTCTTCCTGATTGTAGTTATTATATCGCTGCTGCAGCTCTACTTTACACGACGAAAAGAGGTGCAGGCGTAATGGCGGCTAATACAAACGACAAGGCGTTGAAGTATAAGGAAAAAACTCCTACCTTCAAGATAGTTCTGGCGATATTCTTCGCGGCTGTATCGGTCTTTTACGTTATGCCGATAATTATCGTGCTGTACAACTCCTTCAAGACAAACAGCGGCATCGCCAGCAATCTGTTCGCTCTGCCGGGAGCTGAATCCTTCAACGGAATCCAGAACTATGTCAAGGGTATGACCTTCGGAAACTATCCCTTCTGGCAGGCGGCTTTATGGAGTGTATTCATCACGCTGGGCGGCGTAACTCTTATTCTTCTGTGTACGTCTATGGCGGCGTGGTATATCCAGCGCTCAAACACGATCTTCTGTAAGATAGTTTATTTCTTCTGTATTTTCTCAATGGTTGTTCCGTTCCAGATGGTAATGTTCACACTTTCGGACACAGCCAATAAGCTGAAGCTCACAACACCGTGGGGTGTGCTTCTGATTTATCTCGGCTTCGGCGCGGGACTATCAATCTTTATGTTTTCGGGCTTTGTTAAGTCGATCCCGGTTGAGATCGAGGAAGCAGCCGACGTTGACGGTGCGGGACCGCTGAGGACCTTCTTCGGCGTTGTTCTGCCGATAATGAAGCCGACATTTATTTCGGTAGCTATTCTCGAGACTATGTGGATATGGAACGACTATCTGCTTCCGTACCTCATTCTTGACGGCAAGCTTTACAGAACGATCCCGATTCATATGCAGTTCCTCAACGGCAGCTACGGACAGACTGATCACGGCGCGATCATGGCGCTCGTTGTGCTCAGTATTCTTCCGATAGTAATATTCTACTTTGTATGCCAGAAGCACATCATCGAGGGTGTTGTTTCGGGAGCCGTTAAGGGATAACAATATAAATAACGCAAAAAATTATCGGGCAGGATTTCCTGCCCGATGTTTGTTTATATTGGTGTTTATACTCCGAAGAGCATTTCGCCGTAGCTTGGATAAGGCCAGTACTCAGATGCGGTCTGGGTTTCCATATCGTCGCCGATGGCTCTGAGCGCCTGCATATCCGCGAATACTACGTCGCAGAAGAAGTCGGCGTAAGCCTGCATATCGTCGCTCAGCTCGCCCGCCTTGATCAAGTCGTTCTCGAGCTCCGTCACCTTGTCCGAGAAGCATACGAGCTTGCGGCTCAAATCGGTTACGAGCTTTGTTTCGAGGGATACGGGGATATCGGCTGAGAGCGCCTGCTTCGCGAGGGCTGTGTCGGTGAGCTCTCTGACGTACTCTGTGACTGAGGGGATGATGTCCTTCTTAGCCATATCTATCATTGTCAGAGCCTCGATGTTGATGAGCTTTGCGTAGTTCTCAAGCTCGACCTCGTATCTCGCCTCGAGCTCCTCCTTGGTGAACACTTCGTTTTCTGTGAAGAGCTTGACGTTCTTCTCGGCGGTGAAGTGTTTGAGAGCCATAGGAACGCTCTTGAGGTTGAGAAGTCCGCGTCTTTCAGCCTCCTTGACCCACTCGTCAGAGTAGTTGTCGCCGTTGAAGATGATCCTGTCGTGCTGCTTGAAGGTTCTTGCGACGAGTCTCTTGGCGGCTGCCTTAACGTCCTTGACATTCTCGAGCCTGTCGGCGAACTCCTTGAGCTCCTCGGCGACAATTGTGTTTATGATAATGTTCGCGCTTGCGATATTCGCCGCCGAGCCTAACATTCTGAACTCAAAGCGGTTGCCTGTGAAGGCGAACGGTGATGTACGGTTACGGTCTGTGGTGTCCATACGGAGCGACGGAAGAACCTCAACTCCGAGATCCATATCCTCCATACCCTCGCTCTCGTAGGATTCGCCCTCCTCGATCGAGTGTACGACGGCGTCGAGGTCGTCGCCGAGGAATACGGAGAGTATAGCGGGGGGAGCCTCGTTAGCTCCGAGTCTGTGATCGTTGCCCGCCGAGGCTACGGAGATTCTGAGCAGATCCTGATATTCGTCAACCGCCTTTACGATCGCGGCGAGGAAAACGAGGAACTGTAAATTCTCCGCGGGATTCTTGCCCGGCTTCAAGAGGTTTTCGCCCGTGTTTGTCGAGATCGACCAGTTGTTGTGCTTGCCCGAGCCGTTTACGCCCGCGAAGGGCTTCTCGTGAAGCAGGCATACGAGGTTGAACTTCTCGGCTGTCTTTTTGAGTATCTCCATCATAAGCTCGTTGTGGTCAACGGCTACGTTGGTGGTTGTGAAGATGGGCGCGATCTCGTGCTGTGAGGGAGCTACCTCGTTATGCTTGGTCTTGGCGTAGATGCCGTATTTCCACAGCTCTAAGTCGAGCTCCTTCATAAATTCGGAAACTCTTGTCTTGATTGAGCCGAAATAGTGATCGTCGAGCTCCTGTCCCTTGGGAGCCTTCGCGCCGAAGAGTGTTCTGCCCGTGTAGATAAGGTCGGGACGCGCGTCGTAGATGTCTTTATCAATAAGGAAGTATTCCTGCTCGGGTCCGACTGTTGTGACAACGCGGTTAACGTCTGTCTTGCCGAAGAGGTGGAGAACACGCACGGCTTCCTTGGAAATCCTTTCCATTGAGCGAAGCAGCGGAGTCTTTTTGTCGAGAACCTCGCCCGTGTATGAGGCGAATGCGGTCGGGATGTAAAGCGTTCCGTCTCTGGCAAAGGCGGGGGAGGTGGGGTCCCATGCGGTATAGCCTCTTGCCTCAAAGGTCGCGCGGATACCGCCGTTGGGGAAGGATGAAGCGTCGGGCTCACCCTTGATAAGCTCCTTGCCGCTGAAGGTCATCAGCACCTTGTCGTCGCCGTCGGGAGTGATGAAGCTGTCGTGCTTCTCAGCCGTGATACCCGTTAAGGGCTGGAACCAGTGCGTGAAGTGCGTGCAGCCCTTCTCGATAGCCCATTCCTTCATGGCGTGAGCCACGGCGTTGGCTACGCTGTCGTCAAGCGTCTCGCCGTCGTGGATAGTCTTTTTGAGGGCTTTGTAGATAGGCTTCGGAAGTCTTTCCTTCATAACGTCGTCGTTAAAGACGCTGCTGCCGAACAGTTCGGGAACGTTTATCATTCTGAATACTCTCCTTTGATCAGAAAAAAGATAAAGCGCCGCAGGGAAATACCCGCAGCGCCATTGCTGTTATCAATTGCAAGTATATAACGGGCGCGGGAATTTGTCAATAGATTTTACAAATAACTTGGGAAATTCCCTTTTCTATAAAAAAACTCGAACATTTATGAGATTTATGTGCAATAATTTTAAGCGCGGGAAATTTAGCCGCGATAAAATGCAAAATATTTTTTATTTTTCTAATATGTAAATTTGATTTGGCTCAAATGCTATAAAATACTATGATGAAATATGGTGGATTACTATGATGAAAAACGCATTGATTGTTTCAAAAACCGAATCGGGAATAAAGGCGATCTCAGCCCTTCTCTCTGACGAGGGGTTTGATGATGTTGCCTGCACCCTGTCGGCTGACGACGCCAGAGAGCGTGTCGATACAGGCGCCTTTGACCTCATAATAATCAATACTCCGCTTGACACGGAGACGGGGCTGGAGTTTTCTCTCTACTGCGCGGGCAGGACAAAGTCCTCGGTCATCGTGATCGTAAAGCAGGAGAAGGCTTACGAAGCCTTTGACATCGTTGACAAGCACGGCGTGCTGGTTATCAGCAAGCCGTTAAACAAGCACCTGTTTCATCATTATATCGTTTTTACCAAATGCTTCAAGGAGCGTATGCTTTCAGCCTTCGAGGAAAATGAAAAGCTCAAGTCAGAGCTCGAGGAAATGAAGGTCATCAACAGAGCCAAGCTTCTGCTTATCCAGTGTCTTTCGATGACGGAGAAGCAGGCTCACCGCTACATTGAGCATCAGGCGATGAATATGCGCAAAAGCAAGCTCGACATCGCCAAGCAGGTAATCAGAACATACGAAAACTGATTGAATAAAGCTATGAATATAAGTAACCTCAGAATGAAAGGAAGTCGTTTATGAGCCGAACTGCATATCTGATTTTAGAAAACGGAACATATTTCGAGGGCAAGGCCTTCGGAGCCGAGAAGGAAACTACGGGAGAGCTTGTCTTTACAACAGCTATGACAGGCTACCTTGAAACACTCACCGACCCCAGTTATTACGGTCAGGTGGTTATTCAGACATTCCCTCTGATAGGCAACTACGGGGTAATTCCCGCTGATTTTGAGAGCAAGGCTCCCGCTTTAAAAGCTTATATTGTCAGAAACTGGTGCCAAGCTCCCAGCAACTTTCGTTGTGAGGGGGATCTTGACACTTTTTTAAAAAGCGCGGGTATTCCCGGACTTTACGATATAGACACCAGAGCTCTTACGCGAATCGTGCGTGAGTTCGGCGTAATGAACTGCAAGCTTACCTATACGCTCGACAATCTTGAAAAGGACGTTGAGGAAATCAAGCCCTATAAGGTTACCGAGGCGGTAAGCTCGACCTCGACCGAGAAGCAGGAGTTCTTCGCGGCTGAAAATCCGCAGAGAAACGTAGTCCTCATCGACTACGGCGCAAAGCATAACATAGGCAGAGAGCTTGTAAAGCGCGGCTGTAACCTGACGGTTGTGCCGTACAACACCACTGCCGAGGAAATCTTAAAGCTTAATCCCGACGGAATTATGCTCTCGAACGGTCCCGGAGATCCGCAGGAAAACGTAGAGGCTATCGCGGAGCTCAAAAAGCTCTGTGAGAAAAAGATTCCGATGTTCGGTATATGCCTCGGTCATCAGCTCCTCGCGCTCTCTCAGGGCGCTAAGACCGAGAAGCTCCACTACGGTCACCGCGGCGCCAATCAGCCCGCTAAGGAGCTTAAAACCGACAGAGTTTACATCACCTCTCAGAACCACGGCTACGCCGTGATCAACGACTCTGTTCCCGAGAACGCCGAGGTAAGCTTTGTCAACGGCAACGACGGTACCTGCGAGGGCATAAACTACAAGAATATGCCCGCCTTCTCCGTTCAGTTCCATCCCGAAGCCTGCGGAGGTCCCAAGGACACCGCCTTCCTCTTCGACAGATTTATTAAAATGATAGACGAGAATAAATAATTCTTCAAAAGAAATATAATGAAAGCATAACTTTGAAAGGAATGGTTATATGCCGTTAAAGTCAGATATAAAAAGAGTTATGGTAATCGGCTCGGGTCCGATCGTTATCGGTCAGGCAGCCGAGTTTGACTACGCGGGTACTCAGGCGTGCCGCGCGCTCAAGGAGGAGGGACTTGAGGTCATCCTCGTAAACTCCAACCCCGCGACTATTATGACAGACAACGCTATGGCGGACAAGGTCTACATCGAGCCGCTTACGCTCGAAATCGTCAAGCGTATCATTATAAAGGAGCGTCCCGACTCACTGCTCTCGACCCTCGGCGGTCAGACAGGACTCACGCTCTCAATGCAGCTCGCCAAGGAGGGCTTCCTCGACAAATACGGAGTCAAGCTTCTCGGCGCTGTTCCCGAGACTATCGACAAGGCTGAGGACAGGCAGATGTTCAAGGACACAATGCTTGAAATCAACCAGCCCGTTATTCCCTCGACTGTCGTAACCGACGTTGAGGCGGCTGTAGCCTTTGCCGACGAAATCGGGTACCCCGTTATCGTCCGTCCCGCGTTTACGCTCGGCGGCACAGGCGGCGGAATCGTAGACAATGAGGAGGAGCTTCGCGAAATCTGCTCCAACGGACTTGAGCTCTCGCCGATCACGCAGTGCCTTATTGAGAAGTGTATCTCGGGCTGGAAGGAAATCGAGTTTGAGGTAATGCGCGACTCCCTCGGCAACGTTATCACCGTCTGCTCAATGGAAAACTTCGACCCCGTCGGAGTCCATACGGGCGACTCTATCGTAATCGCTCCCGCGGTTACTCTCGCCGACAAGGAGTACCAGATGCTTCGTTCCGCGGCGCTCAATATCATCTCCGCCTTGAAGGTAGAGGGCGGCTGTAACTGTCAGTTCGCGCTCAATCCCGAGACCTTTGAGTACGCCGTAATCGAGGTCAATCCGCGTGTATCGCGTTCCTCGGCGCTCGCTTCAAAGGCTACGGGTTATCCGATAGCCAAGGTCGCGGCTAAAATCGCGATCGGCTACACTCTCAACGAAATCAAAAACGCCGTTACAGGCTCAACCTACGCCTGCTTCGAGCCCGCTCTGGACTATGTTGTAGTCAAGCTGCCGAAGTGGCCGTTCGATAAATTCGTATACGCCAAGCGCTCACTCGGAACTCAGATGAAGGCTACGGGCGAGGTTATGGCGATCGCTCCGACCTTTGAGCAGGCCATTATGAAGGCTGTCCGCGGAGCAGAGATCTCTCACGACACTCTCGACGACGAGATGTTTGAGGAAATGACCGACGAGCAGATCGTCGAAAGACTCAGCGTCTGCGACGACCTGAGAATGTTCTGCGTTTACGAGGCGCTCAAGCGCGGAATATCCGTAGATAAAATCCACGAGATCACTCTCATTGACGAGTGGTTCCTTGAAAAACTCATATATATTGCCGATATGGGCAAGAAGCTTCGTGAAGGACAGCTTACAGAGGAGCTTTACCGCGAGGCTAAGGAGCTCGGCTACCTCGACCGCACTATTGAGAAATTCAGCGGTCAGAAGATCGAGAATCCCCTCGTGCCCGTATTCAAGATGGTTGACACCTGCGCGGCTGAGTTTAACGCTGAGACTCCGTATTTCTACTCAACATATGACGAGGAGAACGAGGCTGAGCTCTTTATAAAGGAAAAGAATTCCGACAAAAAGACGGTTATCGTATTCGGCTCGGGTCCGATCCGTATCGGTCAGGGTATCGAGTTCGACTACGCCTCCGTACACTGCGTATGGGCGCTCAAAAAGGCGGGCTTTGAGGTCGTTATCGTAAATAATAACCCCGAGACCGTATCCACCGACTTCGACACCGCCGACAGACTCTACTTTGAGCCTCTTACAACCGAGGACGTTATGGGCATTATCAAGACGGAGAAGCCTTTTGGAGTTGTCGTAGCCTTCGGCGGACAGACAGCTATCAAGCTGACTCAGTTCCTCGACGAGAGCGGAGTCAATATCCTCGGAACCTCCTACGACGCCATTGATATGGCTGAGGACAGAGAGCGCTTCGACGAGCTTCTTGAAAAGCATCACATCGCCAGAGCCAAGGGCGTTACAGTTATGACTAAGGAGGAGGCGCTTGAAGCAGCTAACCGTATCGGTTATCCCGTACTCCTTCGTCCGTCCTACGTACTCGGCGGTCAGAATATGATCATCGCGTTCAACGACGCCGACGTTGACGAATATATGGACATCATTCTCGCTCAGGAGATCGAGAACCCGATTCTTATAGACAAGTACCTTATGGGCACCGAGCTCGAGGTTGACGCTATCTGCGACGGCGAGGATATCCTTATCCCCGGCATTATGGAGCACGTCGAGCGTTCGGGCGTACATTCGGGCGACTCTATCGCGGTTTATCCCGCGTGGAACGTTACCGACGAGATGACTGACATCATCATCGAGGCGACGCGTAATCTCGCGCTTTCACTCAAGACAAAGGGTCTTGTAAATATTCAGTACATCGTATACCACGGCGAGCTCAACGTAATCGAGGTTAACCCCCGTTCATCGCGTACAATTCCTTATATCAGCAAGGTTACGGGCGTGCCTATGGTAGACCTCGCGACAAAGGCTATGCTCGGCGAGAAGCTTTCAGATATGGGCTACGGCACGGGACTTTACAAGAAATCTCCCTACTTTGCCGTCAAGGTTCCCGTATTCAGCTTTGAGAAGCTCATCAACGTTGACAACCACCTCGGTCCCGAGATGAAGTCTACAGGCGAGGTTCTCGGCGTTGCCGGAACTTTAGAGGAGGCGCTCTACAAGGGACTCATCGGCGCGGGCTATAAGATGAAGCGCGGCGGCGGAGTCTTTGTCACAGTCCGTGACTCCGATAAGGCTGAAATCGGCGACATCGTAAAGAAGTACGCGGATATGGGCTTCAAAATCTACGCCACGGCGGGTACCGCCAAGGTGCTCGAATCCTATAACATCGACTCAACTGTAGTCAGTAAAATACATGAGAACGACGACGTAAATACCCTGACTCTTATCGAGAGCGGCGAGATCCAGTACGTGATCTCAACCTCCGCGAAGGGCAGGATCCCGAGCCGTGACTCAGTTAAAATCAGACGTAAGACAGTCGAGCGCAACATTCCCTGCCTTACATCTCTCGACACCGCGAACGCTCTCGCGGACTGCCTGAGAAGCCGTTATTCACAGGTCAGCACGGAGCTTGTTGACATCAACAATATGCGCTCCGAGAAGATGATGCTCAAATTCACCAAGATGCAGGGCGCGGGTAACGACTACATCTATTGCAGTACGTTCGACCAGGAAATCAACAATCCCGAGGCTCTATCTGTAAGACTTTCAGACCGCCACTTCGGTATCGGCGGCGACGGTATCATCCTCGTATGCCCGTCCGATGTAGCCGACGCTAAAATGCGTATGTTCAACCTCGACGGCTCAGAGGGCAAGATGTGCGGTAACGGTATTCGCTGCGTAGGCAAATACCTCTACGACCATAATATGCTCGACATCAAGGAGCGCGACGAGTTTACCGTCGAAACGCTCAGCGGCGTTAAGAACCTCAAAGCCTATACTCAGGACGGCGAGGTCACAAAGCTGAGAGTCGATATGGGTAAGGCGGAGCTTAACCCCAGGCTTATCCCCGTCAAGTGCGACAAGGACAGAATGATTGACGAGGAGGTCACAATCTCAGGCAAGAAATACAACGTCACCTGCGTTTCAATGGGTAATCCGCACTGCGTTGTATTCGTCGATAACGTAGACGGTCTTGATATTGAGAAGGTCGGTCCCGAGTTTGAGAACGATCCGATTTTCCCCGAGCGCGTTAACACGGAGTTTGTCAAGGTGCTCAACGACCACACGATCAAGATGCGCGTATGGGAGCGCGGTTCAGGCGAGACATGGGCTTGCGGAACAGGCGCCTGCGCGGTAGCGGTAGCCGCTTGTGAGAACGGCTTCTGCAGGAAGGGTGAGGATATCACAATCAAGCTCAAGGGCGGCGACCTTGTAATCAACTACACCGACGAAACCGTTTATATGACGGGCGAGGCGACAAAAACCTTTGAGGGTGAGATCGAGATCTGATTTTCGACAACTTTTGCTTACAATTTAATATATTATAAAGGTAATGGATGGAAGGTAAATAACGGTATACAACATGTACACTGGAGGTAAATTTATGGAAATAAACAGAAATTTTGACAATCTGGTTCCCAACTATCTCTTTGCCGAGGTAGCTAAAAGAACCAATGACTTCATCAGCAAGAATCCCGATAAAAAGGTTATCAAGCTCGGTATCGGCGACGTTACGCTTCCACTTGCTCCCGTAGTTGTGGAGGCTATGAAGCAGGGCGCTGAGGAGCTCGGCAACAAGGAGACCTTCAAGGGCTACCCCGAATACGAGGGCTATCCCTTCTTACGCGAGGCGATCGCGGGCTACTACGAGAGCTTCGGCGTTAAAATCGCGCCTGACGAGGTTTTCGTATCAGACGGAGCCAAGTCCGACTGCGGCAACATCGGCGACATCTTCGGCGCGGATAACACAGTCCTCGTTACAGATCCCGTTTATCCTGTTTATGTTGACAGCAACATTATGGCGGGCCGTGAGATCGTCTACGCGAACTCGACAGAGAAGAACGGCTTTGCCGCTATACCCCCCAAGGATGTGTGCGCTGATATAATCTATCTCTGCTCTCCCAACAATCCCACAGGCTCGGCGTATACCTACAACGAGCTTGAGGCGTGGATCGAGTACGCGCTCGAGAATGACGCGATCATCCTCTACGACGCGGCGTATGAAGCCTTTATCACAGAGGAGCTTCCACGTTCTATCTACGCGGTTGAGGGCGCGAGAAAATGCGCTATTGAGTTCTGCTCTCTCTCAAAGACCGCGGGCTTCACGGGTACACGCTGCGGCTACACGATCATCCCCAAGGAGCTCGAGCGTGACGGTCACAACATCAACAAGCTCTGGTATCGCCGTCAGGCTACCAAGTTCAACGGCGTTTCGTGGCCTGTACAGCGCGGCGCGGCTGCCGTATTCAGCGAGGAAGGTCAGAAGCAGATCAGGGAGAACATCGCCTACTATCAGGAGAACGCGCGTATAATTTCGTCGGCTCTCGACGAGCTCGGAATTTACTACACGGGCGGCAAGAACTCTCCGTACATCTGGCTCAAATGTCCCGACGGTATGGACAGCTGGAAATTCTTTGACTACCTGCTCGAGAACGCCAACGTTGTCGGCACTCCGGGCGAGGGCTTCGGATCAAACGGCGCGGGATATTTCAGACTCACCTCATTCGGCGACAGGGATAACACCATTGAGGCTGTTGAGAGAATCAAAAAGCTTTTATCAAAATAATCCTTTAAATATTTAAGGCGGCTCTGTGAGCCGCCTTTTACTTTGCGATTTATTCCAATATTTCAAGGTTGTATTCCGAAAGCTTTATGTTTGTGTCGATAATACCGATACCCTCTTTCAGACTGAAGGCGATTATCGAGTCGCGCGTATCCCTCGAATAAAGCGGATTGTAGCCGCTCTTTTTCAGCAGTTGCTCGGACTCCTCGATACTCAGCCCGAGTCCGAAGCAAATCATAATCACCTTGTCGCGCGAGATGTTCTTCTCCTTTTTACCGCTGAGAATTTCATAGCAGTAGCCGCGGTTCATACCCGATTTTCTGACGACCTCGGATTTTTCGAGCTTTTTGGTCGCTATGTAATAATTTATCAGGTCGCTGAGCGCGCCGAAGAATATCTCGTCGTCATTCTCGGAAAAGTATTCGTCAACGCTTTTTTTGCTTTTCAGGATATTCATTAGTTCGTCAGTGCTCTTTTTCATTATATGTCTTCCTTTTTTATTTATTTATGATATAATTATCATACCAATTACAGCAGCCGAGGTCAATATGAAGATCGATCAATCTCAGCTTTGGAGCTTCACGGTCGTGAGCCCGATCCACAAAAATATAGATTTGGTACGCAATAATTTTACGGGACAGCTTATGCTCAGGAGATTATCCGACGAGGAGAGCTTACCCGTACTAAAGGAGCTCTGCGCGATAAATCACCCTAACATTATGAGGGTTTATGACGCTCAGCTCATGGACGGAATCTGCGTCAGCCTTTGCGAGTATATCAACGGCGTGACTCTCGCGTATAGAATTGAAAATAACGGTCCCTGCTCCGTCAGCGAGGCTAAGAAAATCTTAGTCGGAGTCTGTAACGGTTTGAGCGAGCTTCACGGGAGATACCTTGTTCACCGCGACATCAAGCCCGAGAATATTATGCTCGACGGTGACGGCAGCGTCAAAATCATAGATTTCAGCATAACGCGCCTGATCAAGCCCGATAAAAACAAGGATACCTCAGTTCTGGGCACGGAGGGCTACGCCGCTCCCGAGCAGTTCGGCTTCGGTCAGACTAACGGCAGAGCCGATATCTACGCCTGCGGAGTCCTGCTCAATGTTCTGCTCACGGGTAAGCTTCCGGGTGAGGAGCTTCATCAGGGTCAGCTTACGACGGTGATCGAGCGCTGTATTGAAATCGACGCGACCAAGCGGTTCAGCTCAGCGGACGATCTAAAGAAAACCCTACAGGGCAGGAAGCTCAACAAACGCAGGAGCTTCCGAGCTCTGCCGGGCTACAGAGGCAAGCGCGTTTTCCCGAAGATCATTACGACGATTTTTATTGCGGCGTGGCTTTTTATGCTGTTCGTAATGCTCAACGGCTTGGAAATGACGCTCAGGCTCCCCGTGAAATTTATAGTCCGATGGATAGTAATGTTCGTTGATTTTATGCTTTTGTGGAGCGCTGTGCCGTATATTCTTTTCGGCGATATGTTCAGGCTGTCGGAGAGGATCAATCCCGACAATTCACGTAACGGAAAGTACGTCCTGCGTATCCTCGGGGTAGTGAGCATATTGCTCGGAATAGCGCTGTTTGTGTGGGGAGTTTATTTTACAAATCAATTATAACATAAAAAATTTGATAGTTGTCAGCTGCGGGCTGACCAATAACAAAGAGTAACCCTGTATTATAATTGCAGAGTTACTTTTTTGTATTACCCGCTCAGTTGCGTCAAAAAAGTCGAATGGAAAAGGAGAGATTCATTATGAAAAAACACTTCAGAAAAGCTTTACCCTCAATTTCAACGGTTATCCTCGCGGTCATTATCGCGCTGTCATTCGCGTCCTGCGGTAACGGCAAAACAGGCGACAGCTCGTCCGCGGTGAAATCCGAGAGTACAACGCAGTCGAAAGCAACTTCAAAGTCCGAATCAAAGCAGGAGGATGTCAAGCTCGACTTAACGCCTGTTGAGGACAATTCCGTTCTGCCGCAGGGCACGTATTTTGTCGGAAAGGACATCAAGGCGGGCTCGTATACGCTGAAATGCGTTGAGGATCTGGCGGCGTATACCTTTAAAACCGAAAAGGATTATATGAAATACTTTATCACAAAGCGTTTTACCAACGGCGAGGAGGCTACGGCTCTGAAAAAACACGCCTATACAAAGAAGTATTTGTATGGCGACGACAAAACCCGCCTGCATTTGAAGGAGGGAGAGGTCTTGCTGATAAAGTACGGTTACGCGACTATCGGAAACGGAACTAAGAATACGGTCAGTCCTATTATGGATTTAAATTCCGAGGTCTATTATCCCTCCGATATTCCGCAGGGAACGTATATGATACTTGCCTCTAAAAAATCCTCAGGCGTGGTGATCACGACCTTCAAGGATGAGGACGCCTATACCGCGTATGAGGCGGAGGATCCTACAACTGTCGGCGAGGACGACAGGGCTAAGGAAAAGCACGCGTTAAGCGAGCAGTACCTTTACAACTATAAGTTTGACAGCTTCACATTCTTGAATATGGATTCCTCAAAGGTAGTGCTCGTCGAGTACTATGACAAAAACCCCGTGAAGCTCATACCTGTATCGCCCTTGTGGAAATAAGTTTTTATAGATACTTCCAAATTATAATGAAAACAACCGTCCGAATGATCGGGCGGTTGTTTTCTATACATTATATATTATATTTTAAAACTTGACCATCTCAGCGATGTAATCGCGGAGCTTGTCGATCGCGATTCTTTCCTGCTCCATTGTGTCGCGGTTACGGATAGTTACGCAGCCGTCGTCAACGCTGTCAAAGTCGTAGGTAATGCAGATCGGTGTACCGATTTCATCCTGACGGCGATAACGCTTGCCGATTGAGCCCGCGTCGTCGTAGTCTACCATAAAGTCCTTGCTCAGCTCCTCAAATACAGCCTCGGCTTTTTCACCGAGCTTCTTTGAGAGCGGAAGTACCGCCGCCTTGAAGGGAGCGAGAGCGGGGTGGAGGCGAAGTACTGTTCTTGTATCCTTCTCGTTGACGGCTTCCTCGTCGTAAGCCTCTGTCATAATCGCGAGGAAGAGTCTTTCAACGCCGAGCGAAGGCTCGATTACATACGGGATGTACTTCTCATTCGTCTGCGGGTCAAAGTATTCAAGGCTCTTGCCCGAGGTGTTGATGTGCTGAGTGAGGTCGTAGTCTGTTCTGTCCGCGATACCCCAAAGCTCGCCCCATCCGAACGGGAAGAGATACTCAAAGTCTGTAGTCGCCTTACTGTAGAAGCTCAGCTCCTCTTTCTCGTGGTCGCGCAGTCTGAGGTTCTCGGGCTTGATGTTTAAGGAGTACAGCCAGTCGCGGCAGAAGCCTCTCCAATACGCAAACCACTCAAGGTCTGTATCGGGCTTGCAGAAGAACTCAAGCTCCATCTGCTCGAACTCTCTTACGCGGAAGATGAAGTTTCCGGGAGTGATCTCGTTACGGAAGCTTTTTCCGATCTGAGCTACGCCGAAGGGAACCTTCTTTCTGCTTGTTCTCTGGATATTCGCGAAGTTTACAAAGATACCCTGAGCTGTCTCGGGACGGAGGTAAAGCTCGTTTTTAGTGTCCTCGGTAACGCCCTGGAAGGTCTTGAACATCAGGTTGAACTGACGGATATCGGTGAAGTTGTGCTTTCCGCAGTTGGGACAGCAGATTCCCTTTTCATTAATATATTCTGTCATCTGTTCGTTTGACCAGCCCGCGACGTTGGTGCCGTCAAAGTCCTCGATAAGATTATCGGCTCTGTGTCTTGTCTTACACTCGCGGCAGTCCATAAGAGGATCCGAGAAACCGCCGAGATGACCTGAGGCTATCCAGGTCTGCGGATTCATCAGGATCGCCGAGTCAAGACCTACGTTGTACTTGTTCTCCTGAACGAACTTCTTGAGCCAAGCCTTCTTGATGTTGTTCTTGAGCTCTACGCCCAGCGGACCGTAATCCCATGTGTTAGCCAGTCCGCCGTAAATCTCGGAGCCCGGGTATACAAAGCCTCTGCCCTTGCACAGAGCTACTATATTGTCCATTGATTTTTTGTTGTTGTCCAAAATAAACCCTCGTTTCTTATTTTTATATACAATTAATATACTAATAAAAATGAGCCGCTTTGTCAAGATGAAAATCTGCCTTTTGAGAAATCTTGTCAATAGTATATCTGCATAAAAATGAGGGGCTGTATTTGTCTAAAATGCCAAAAAGATTTAATTGCGATAAAAATCCTCAATAACTCTTGAAAAATTTGTTGCGATAAACTATAATATAACTAAGCTTAAATCCGCTACTGCGGAAATAAATATTTTCAGGAGGTTTTTTATGAAAACATTAAAGAAAACTTTAAGCTTAATTCTTGCAGTTTGCCTCATCGCGTCTGTATTCGCGGTAGCTGCTGTATCCGTTTCCGCTAACTATGGCGACGAAACACACGCTATGGACGTTAAGGACGCTGTTCCTGCGGCTGACCAGGCTAAGACATTCTATTTCTATATGCCTGAGCAGTGGAGAAACACCTATAACGATGCTTATGACGGCGCAGACCTCGCTTCATGTCAGGCAGGTATCTACTGGTGGGATACTTCCTACAGCCCGAAGGCTGTTTACGGCGACACAAGAAAGGATTGGCCCGGATACAACATCAGCGAAACTGATCCTGCTGACAAGAACATCTTCGTAGCTCGTTGTCCTGCTGATATCTCAACAGTTATCTTCAACAACACAGTTAACGCTCCTGAGACAGCTGATAAGGACCTCAACGAAGAGAATCAGAAGTGCTACGCTGCTGCTCTCCAGACAGCTAACCTCACAGCTGAGTATTATATGCCCGGCGAGGACGGCTACGGCTTCTATCCCGACGGCACAGCTGACTGCAACGGCATGATCTTCGTTTGCAACCTCAAGGACACAGAGGTTAACGAGTTCTCCGGTAAGGAAACTTACAAGGGCGCTTGGTTCTACTATTATGGCGAAGGCAAGTACGGCACATACAAGACTCTTGATGAGGCTGTTGCTGCTAACGCTGTATTCGCTAACGGCGAGTGGCCCGGCGGCGAGTTCGTTCCCCAGGAGACAACAGTTGCTCCTACAGAGGCTCCGACACAGGCTCCCACAAAGGCTCCTACTGTAACTAAGAAGGCTAACACTCTTAAGGCTACAGCTAAGACAGTAACTGTTAAGGCTAAGAAGCTCAAGAAGAAGGCTCAGACAGTAAGCGCTATCACTGTTAAGAACGCTAAGGGTAAGGTTACTTATAAGGTAACTAAGAAGAACTCCAAGCTCACTCTTAAGAAGGATGGCAAGATCACAGTTAAGAAGAAGACTAAGAAGGGCACATACAAGATGACTGTACAGGTTAAGGCTGCAGGTAACGCTCAGTACAAGGCCGGTACAAAGTCTGTAAAGGTTACAATCAAGGTTAAATAATCTTAGCTTAAAAACTAACCAAATTTCATCGAGACTCGTCGTAAGACGAGTCTCTTTTTTCTTATAAAGAATTCTGGAATTTATTGTTCTAAAAGATAAAATAAGTTGATTAAACTTGGGCAATATTACTAAATTTAAGTCTGAATTTTTTCATCTTAAATTTTACACAAGCTATTGATTAAAACACCCTTACGTAGTATAATTACTTTGTACAATTTTGTATAGCATTAAAAGGAGGAAAATTATGCTAAGAACAATGAGAAAAGCGTTAAGCTTTGTACTTGCTCTGACATTATTGATGTCTATGGCAGGTATTTCGCAAATCGGCGCCAGTGCTGCTTCGCAATCTTATATGCTCGGCGACGTCAACCGTGATGGCGGTGTAGACGTTCGTGACGCAACTGAGATTCAGCGCTACGTCGCTAAGGTTGTTGAACTCGACGAAGTTCAGTTATATCTTGCGGACGTAGATGGCAACGCGGGTGTAGACGTTCGTGATGCAACAACGATCAAACGTTGGGTTGCCAAGATCATCGACGCTACCACAGCACCTACAAATGCTGCGGGCGAGAGAATCGGCGACATGCACACATTTGGTTCGGATTCCGCAACCAAGACAGCTACACTTTCGGCAGCAGAGTACACAAACGGTGATGAAGTATGGTATGCTTACACCTGGACTGGTGCCGATACAAAGTGGGTCAAGATGGAGAATGACAACACATTCACCGGACTTCTTGACAATGTAATTTTTGCCCGTATCAACAAGACAGCAACAGCTCCTTCATTTGATGAAGGCGTGCTTTACAACCAGAC
>CACYDB010000180.1 GCA_902773035.1 uncultured Ruminococcus sp.
GGTCTTTTCGCTCTGACAGGTATCGCTCCCGCTATGAGAGGTGTTCCGCAGATCGAGGTTACATTTGATATCGACGCTAACGGTATCGTTAACGTTTCCGCTAAGGATCTCGGCACAGGTAAGGAACAGAAGATCACTATTTCTTCCTCAACCAATATGAGCAAGGACGACATTGACAAGGCTGTCAAGGAAGCTGAGCAGTTCGCGGCTGAGGATAAGAAGCGCAGAGAGGAAATCGACGCCAAGAATGAGGCTGAGAATATGGCTTATCAGGCTGAGAAGCTCGTTAACGAGAACGGCGATAAGCTCGATCAGGCTGATAAGGATAACATCAACACTAAGGCTCAGGCTGTCAAGGACGCTATCGCGAAGAACGATAAGGACTTGATCAACGCCGCTAAGGAGGAGCTCCAGAAGGCTCTCTATGAGGTAAGCTCAAAGCTCTATCAGAACGCGGCTCCTCAGGGTCAGCCCGGCCCCGATATGAACGGTCAGCCCGGTCCTGATATGAACGGCGGTCAGCCCGGCGGCAACGACGGTAACGTTTATGACGCTGACTTTACAGATGTAAACTAAGTTATTATTCAACAGAGCAGCCCGAAAGGGCCGCTCTGTTGTAATTGAGAATTGAAAATTGAGAATTGAGAATCAGCGGTCGAGGAGATAGCTTTGGGATTCGGAAAGCTTTTGCGCCCGACCGATTTATAGAGAGATTATTATTGAAAGATCGGGAAACCGTGTTTTGAAACACATACATTCTGTCTGCCCGACAATCATTTTCAACTCTCAATTTTCAATTGTCAATTAACAAAGGGTGATTTTATGGCAGAAAAAAGAGATTATTACGAGGTGCTCGGACTCCAGAAGGGAGCTTCCGACGACGAAATAAAAAAAGCTTACAGAAAATCCGCCAAGCAGTACCATCCCGACCTTCATCCCGGCGACAAGGTTGCCGAGGAAAAGTTCAAGGAGGTCAACGAGGCTTACGAGGTGCTCTCGAACAGTGAGAAGCGAGCTCGTTACGACCAGTTCGGTCACGCGGGAGTTGATCCAAACTTCGGCGGAGGCGGCGGAAGTCCGTTCGGTCAGGATATGGATATCGGCGATATCTTCAACAGCTTCTTCGGAGGCTTCGGAGGCTTTGGCGGAAACAGACGTCAGAATCCTAACGCTCCGAGACGCGGTAATGACGTTGAGAGTCAGCTTGTCATTACCTTTGAGGAGGCGGCTAAGGGCTGTAAAAAGACGATTTCCTACAGCAACGTCGTTACCTGCGACGACTGTCACGGTACAGGCGCTCAGAAGGGTACTACCGCTGAGAACTGTTCAGCCTGCGGAGGTACGGGTCGCGTAACCGTAAGTCAGCGTTCACCGTTCGGCGTTGTTCAGACTCAGAGGGCGTGCGATTCCTGCCGCGGTAAAGGTAAGATCATCAAGTCACCGTGCCGTACCTGTAACGGCAACGGCAGGGTAAGAAAGAATAAAAAGGTTGACGTTACAATCCCCGCGGGTATTGCCGACGAGCAGGTTCTCAATGTGGGCGGTCACGGTAACAGCGGTATCAACGGAGGTCCCGCGGGAGATCTGCACGTTTACATACGCGTAAAGCCGCATGATGTCTTTGAGCGCAGGGGCGACGACGTATGGTGCGAGATGCCGATCACCGTCGCTCAGGCGATTCTCGGCGCGGATATCACCGTTCCGACTATCGACGGCAAGGTCAGCTACCCCGTTCACGAGGGTACTCAGCCCGGGGATGTGTTCAAGCTCAAGGGCAAGGGTATTCCGCATCTCAACGGCAGAGGTCGCGGCGACCAGTACGTCAAGATGAATATTGAGATTCCGAAGAATCTTAACTCGAAACAAAAGAATCAGATCAAGGATTTTGACGCTACGCTCGGGGATAAGAATTTTGCCAAGCAGAAGAGCTTCAGGGAGAAGCTTAAGAAAATGTTCGGGGAATGATTCATTTCGGAACGAGGAAATAATCAAGCCTTGATTTTATGCCCGAACTATAGTATAATGTCTACTGAATAAACAAGACGGAGGTCTTTTATGAAAAAAATTATTGCGGCGGTATGCGCCTCGTTTATTATTGCGGCTTCGCTTACGGGTTGTTACGATCCCGCGAAGGATCCGAATATGAAGCTCGAAAACGGTACTACAGCCTCAACTCAGGCGACTACCGCGGCGGCTACCGAGGCTCCCAAGCCCGCGGATTACAAGGACGATATCACAGGTCTGCGCGATTATCTCAAGGATTTGAAGATCATCACCATCGAGCAGGACAATAAGAACGTTACCGAGATGCAGCATAAGCTCATCGGCGCCGAGAAGGGTTATAAATACTCTATGGCGGAGGTAGCGATCGAGATTTATGAGTACAAGCTCGACGGCGAGAATAAAACCCGCGACGAGTTTATTGAGAGCGTCAAGACCAAGGGCAGCTTTACTCTCTATGATAAGGAGATCAAGGCGTACCTTTCGGACAACGGCAAGTACCTGATGGTTTATACTAA